>JANOGL010000155.1:0-2020 GCA_031405985.1 Acidobacteriota bacterium
CCGCAGATCAGGCGACCATTGCCCGGGACGAGATTCATCAAACGCGAAAATTGCCATTTGATCGCGTCGAGGTCTTTGTAAATGTCGGCGTGATCGAATTCAATGTTGTTTATGATGGCGATCTCGGGTAGATACGACATAAACTTCGGCTTTTTATCGAAAAACGCCGTGTCGTATTCATCGCCTTCGATAACGAAATAATTGCTGTCTGTTACTCGAAAACTCTGCCCGAAATTCTGCACAACTCCGCCGACCAGAAATGTCGGATCGAGGCCGCCGACCTCACAAATCCACGCCGCGATGCTTGTCGTCGTAGTCTTGCCGTGTGTTCCGGCTACGACCATCGAACGCTTCCCTCGAATAAACTCTTCCCTTACGGTCTCGGCCTGAGAGCGATATTCGAGCCTCCGATTGAGCACTTCTTCAAGCTCAGGATTGCCCCGCATGATCGTGTTTCCGACGACCGTGATGTCACGCTCGAGGTCCGTATTCTCAGCTTTGTAGCCCTGTATTATCTCGATTCCAAGCTCGGCAAGCTGCTTCGACATCGGCGGATAAACATTCTGGTCCGAGCCAGTGACCTTGTGCCCGCGTGCCTGCAGCATGCCCGCTAAGCTTGCCATCGCCGTGCCGCAAATTCCGATCAAGTGATAGTGCATAGATTCGCTCGAAGCCACCGCTCGCGGCCTCGAAACATCTTAGTTTAACAGACGCGATTCCACTAAAAAATCGAGTCTGCTATTTTATTAACAGGCTTATGAGAATGCTGTGTGCCGCGGCCGTGATAGTCGCAATGCTGATTACAAATATTTCCGTCGCCTCCGCGATGGAAACCGATCAATACAATTTGCCGAAGGTGCCGCTCGCAGACATCGGCGACGAGGTTTCCGCCTATATAGAAACAAGTTTCCTCGCCGCTATCGAAAAGATAAACGTCGAGATCGCGTTGCATGAATCGTGTCTCGATGGCACCGCGGCAAAAAGTGTAACGTGCAAATCAGCCGAAAAAGAGCGTGAACGTCTCGATTACTTGCGTTCAAACGACGCGATCGCTGATGCGATTTACAAACTCCACGGCGACGGCAGCATCTTTATCACGCACATCGGGAAATGGCTCAATTCGCACAAATTCACCGCGATGCCCGCTCGCTTCAAAACGTCATTCGCCGACTCGATCTTCGTCCTAAAACCGGTCAACTATACGACTATGAGCCCGACTGTGAAGATCGACGGCATCAAGTTTGGCACCGACAAGCTTGTTCATTTTTTTCAGCAGGGTTATCAGTACTACAAGATTTATAACAAGGCGGTAGCGAACGGGGTGAAGCCCGACGAGGCCATGAAAAAAGCGATTTCGTGGGGGCGAAAGACCGAGCGAACGTACTTCGGCTATTGGGTTTCGGGCGTGTACTCGAACGCCGATCTTTACGCAAACTACGCAGGACTAAAGTTTTATCGGAGCCTTACAAGACCTATCCAGATCGGCGATAAAACCCGGGAGCCTTTGCTCACGCTCGTCGATGGCAAATGGCGACAAACCGACGGCGTTACGCTACGTGATGATCTGCTAAAACCCTTCATCACCGAACACATGAACGAAGCGCTCAATGCGTCGGGCTTTAACTCAATTGTCTATCCAGTCGTCAAACGCGTCGTCCGAAAACAAGCCTGCGCGACATGGCGCGCCGCTTTTCCAAATCTCACCCAAACCGACTACGCGGCCCGTTCAAAATCGCTCGAACTCTGGCACGGCGAAGACTACGGCTGGACCCGCCGCAACAAAATGGTCACCCTCGCCGACACGTGTTTCCCCGCCAACTGACGACGCACAATTTATCTTGGAAAAATTAATTAGTGCGAAATTCTTTAGGTAGTAAGCGTTCAAGCGTAGTAAGCAGCGCGTCACCGCGCAATAGCTGCTGATCCAGTACAATGACCTTGCCGTCTGGGCCAAGTAAGATAGTCGATGGATACTCCTGGATGCGGTACGAAATGTTAGCCAGCTTTTTGATACTGTCAT
>JANOGL010000441.1:0-1936 GCA_031405985.1 Acidobacteriota bacterium
ACGTCTTCCATGCCTTTGTAAGATTCCATGTGTTCTTTGTCGATGTTCGTTACGACTGCGATCGTCGGGTAGAGCATTAGGAACGAGCGGTCGCTCTCGTCGGCCTCGGTGACGAACCAATCTGATTGTCCAAGCCGCGCATTCGAACCCAAAGTATCGACAACGCCGCCGACGACCGTCGTCGGGTCAAAACCGGCGTGACCGAGGATCGTCGCTATCATCGACGTCGTCGAAGTTTTTCCGTGGGTTCCCGAGACCGCAACCGAATACGGTTTTAAGGTCATCAACTCGGCGAGCATTTCAGCACGCGGGATGACTGGAATGCTGCGTTCCTTTGCAGCGACGACCTCAGGGTTATCTTCTTTTACCGCAGATGAATAGACGACAACTTGCGCATCGCCGACATTTTCTGACGCGTGTCCCTCGCTGACACGCACTTTGAACAAGGTCTCAAGGCGGTCGGTATTCTTCGAACGTTTTGCGTCAGAGCCGGAGACGACAAAACCTAGATTGCACAGCACCTCGGCGATACCGCTCATGCCGATGCCGCCGATGCCTATAAAATGAATTCTCTTGACGTGTCTAAACATTTCGTTTGAGTTCCTCGATGAGATCGACAGTTGCGGCGGCTGCGTCGGGCCGTGCCATATTTCGGGCGGCAGCGCTCATCGCAATAATGTTTTCCGGCTGTTCGATCAGCGACTTAATCCCGTTTGCCAAAGTTTCACCCGAAAGATCGGCTTGCAATATCATCCTCGCGGCATTTTTATCGAGCAATGCTTCTGCGTTTTTCCGCTGATGATCGTCAGCCGCTCCCGGAAAAGGAATCATGATCGCAGCCCTGCCGGCCGCGGCGACTTCGGCGCACGTAGTCGCACCGGCACGGCAGATCAGTAAATCCGCTTTCGCGAACTCGACAAAGATATCTGAGATAAACGGTCGCACGTCGGCGTTCGAAAAACGCGATTCGTCGTACGCCGCTCTGACTTTCTCAAAGTCGTTCTCGCCCGTCTGATGCGTGATCGAGAGGCTGTCGGCGTATTCTTCGAGTTCTTTCAACGCGTCTGCCATCGCATTATTGATTGGACGTGCACCCTGCGAGCCGCCGAAGATCAGCAGGTGAAATTCGCTTCCCAACTCTTTCGCAGGCACCTGAAAAAACTCGTTACGAACAGGATTACCGGTCACGACGCCTTTTCTGCCAAAGAACGCAATCGCTGCGTCGAATGTGAGGGCCGCTCTGTCAACAAATCTCGCAAGCTGCCGATTTGTAAATCCCGGCAGTGCGTTCGAGTCCATCACAAGCGTCGGCACGCCCATGATTGCGGCCATTAAAAGCACCGGCCCAGAAACGTAACCGCCGGCACCGACGACAACGTGCGGGCGAAACTGGCGAATTACGGCGCGAGCTTCGAGAAAACTTTTCGGCAGAACAGAAAGTCCTTTTATCTTTCCCATAAATCCGACGTTCTTAAGACCGGTACTATTTATCAGCGAAAGCTGAAAACCATTCTCTGGGACAATCTTAGTTTCCAGCCCATGTGCCGTGCCGACAAACAGAATTTCGCTCGTCTCATCGCGACGCATAATCTCGTTAGCGACGGCGATTCCAGGATAAATATGTCCGCCGGTTCCGCCGGCTGCGATCAAGACTTTCATTTTTATTCACCGCAGAGTCGCTGAGACACAGAGACACAAAATAATCATCTGCGTCTAATTGGATCCCTCCGCGTCTCTGCGTCTCCGCGGTTATCTACTCCAGCAAACCGCGAGATACTCAAC
Source organism: Acidobacteriota bacterium (assembly GCA_031405985.1). GTDB lineage: Bacteria > Acidobacteriota > Blastocatellia > Pyrinomonadales > Pyrinomonadaceae > OLB17. The sequence continues at coordinate 1,783 of JANOGL010000441.1, forward strand.
AAAATTCCCACGCCGATCAGCGTCACCATCACCGACGAACCGCCGTATGAAATGAACGGCAGCGGTATGCCTTTCGCCGGCAAGATCGATGTCACGACGCTGATGTTGAATAACGCCTGCACAATTATTCCGGTGATAATGCCGATGCCGAGCA
>JANOGL010000449.1:0-5046 GCA_031405985.1 Acidobacteriota bacterium
CAAAAAGATATGAGCCGTATTTTCTTCCTCTTCATCATCAACCGAGGTTGAAGCAAAAGTACTTATTGGACGGTTGACCAGATCATTCACTGTCCTATTAACGTGGGCAATTCTCACTTTTCTGTGATTAAAACGATACCCAATGTTGACCCCGACTTTGTTGTTAAATTGATAATCGCCCTCAATGGTATTGGTAAAGCGTTTGAAGCCATACGAATACCAGTACAGCGTCCTCGTATCAAGGAACGAAACACCTGCCAGACCGGCTACAAAAGGAGCGCCGGCTGCCGGGCAAGTCGAACCTGATGCCGCCTGACACCTGGCAATTAACTTCTGATTGTAATCAGAATCTCCAAAACTATTGTACTGATCAAAGGTAAAGGTATTGGAGATTCTGAATCTGTCGGTCACAGCAAAGGTTAAACCGATATCTCCCCTCGATTGCGGACGTTTGGAGCGGCCGAAGATCTCGTACGTGTCTGCATCAGCAAAGAGGGCTGGCGAGGTTACGCCCGACCCCGCAGCATTTGTATACCTGAGTTGTCCGTCATAACTAATGTTATCAAGGATGTTAAATGCCCGATCGGTTGCCGAATAAATAAAACGTCCGGTTAAATCCAGCCTCTTGGCAAAGGTTCGCTGCATGCTGAACATCCCGTATTTGGTGTCTCCGTTCGTCGGGTTCTGTCTTTCTAGCCGATTGAGGAAGTTGATGTCGGTTGGGGAAATGCAAACCCCGAAATAACAACTTCCGGCAACACCGATCTGTCGCGATTCAACGACAAATTTTCCGCTGTCAAGAAAATCGCGTACGCCCGCCGTAAATGAGAGATTAAAGCCCGCCAGTTTTGTATCGACCCCGGCTCGCATGTCCAGCGCGTTGGATCTGAGCTTTTCAGTAATTGGGAAGACATCCCTCGTTCGATGTGAGGAGCCGCGATCTCCACGAGCATTGTAGAACGATGTCCCGAAACGAAGCCTCAGCTTTTCGCTTTCGGGAAAAATCGTCACGTCAAAATCTCCAAAGTAACGCCTGGTATCCGATGGATGGAGTCCAAGAATCAAATTACTGACTCGATTGATCAGATTGACACGCCGGACGTTGGCGTTAAAAGTGTATGCTCCGCTCTTTTCGGCATTTACGCGGACAAAACCCGAGGGGTCCGCGCTCCAGCCGGACGTAGTAATCAATAATGAATCAAAAAGTTTCCCCTTTCCGTTCTTGGTTTCCATTAAAAAACTGGAGTCAAAAATGCGAAAGCCAGGGCGGTAATTGAGATCGCTCCGAAATTTTGCGTCGCTCCCGTCAAATTTGAGCCCACGAACTCCCAGTTCGATACTGGATGTCACGTCATAATCTCCAATGGTCGCTGAGCCGCCGGACGGGGTCGGAGACGGTGTTTGAGCCGTCAGATTTGCAGTTGTGAAAAGCAACGCTCCAATCATCATGACAACGATGAATAGGATCTTGTTTTTGATGACCGTGGCTCCCATTGTCCTAATATTTTTGTGCGTCATAAATCCTCCTCTTATCCATCGTTATCTAAAGAAAACATTGCTCGAGTTCGAGCCATGAATCATTGAATGACAGGCTGTGCAATTCCGCTGCAAAAGTGTTTTCTGGTCATGCGGACCACCTGTCGGACCATCGGAAAGCTGTTCGGTAATTCCGCTGTGACATTCCAGACAAAGCTGGCGCACCTGATGCCGTTTAAGCAGTCTCGGATTTGCCGAACCGTGCGGTGTATGACAGGCCGAACATCCTTCGACCTTGAGCGGCGCGTGCTCAAAAACGAACGGACCTTGTTTATCCGTATGGCATCTCACACAGGCAACTTCGCTTCCGACTGCAAGTTTCGTCTGCTTTGATTCAAACCCGCCGTGTGCGTTGTGGCAATCGCTGCATTTCATCGTGCCTTCCAGAACTTTGTGCCGGAATGGTTTGCTGAAATGTGATTTAACTTCGCTGTGGCAGGCAATGCAAAGCTGCTGCTCGTTAGTTTTAAGCATTGCCGGAGCAGGATTCACGTCCGACGCTCCATTGACCAATGTCGCTGAACCGACCTTGAATGGACCATGGATCGCTCCGTGAGCAGTATGACAATCGGTGCAAGCGACATTATTGCGCCAGTGTTCACCCCGCCGATAATTATTGTGAGTTTCTTTGCCTGCATGACAGGTCAAACAAGTGTCTGAAATTTCTTTTGGATTCTTGTCTTTGAACGAACTGATCTTCGTTTTGTCACCGCCGCCGTCGACGTGCGCCTTGCCGGGTCCATGACAAGACTCGCAACCCTGGGTTTTGTTCTTCCAGCTGGGCACGTCTTTCAGTTTTGCGTGCTTGGTGCGCGAAAACTCCTTAAATTGATCTTCGTGACACGCTTGACAAGTTTCGCTGCCAACATAGTCATCCAAGTTTGCGTTTGCCGCCAACCCGTAGTGATCCGTTGGCGCCGTTGAAACGCCGTGTGCAGCAGAACTGGCGGACGATATCGACCATGCCAACATGGTCAATGAAAAAATCCCAATCAGCCCGAGTTTTATTTTTGTTAAAGAGGCCATGGTTATTTTTGTGGCGTTTTCTGTTTGTCAAAAACGCTTACACTCCTTCCAATTATTAAGATTAGCGGCGCTTGCGGCGTGCAGTATGTGAGCAATCTCACAAATTAGGTTATCAAAATTCTGCCTGTCCGACATAGCCGCGATGCGTGCCGATTGCGGCCATTAACCGTCGGCGGTCGTGAATAACCGCTTCGCGCCCTTTGATCGTTATCAACTCTCGCTCACGAAACGCTTTTAATGTTCTCGTGACGGTCTCTCGCGACGAGCCGATCATGCCGGCGATCTCCTCGTGCGTAAAGAAATTATCGATTCGCACAAGGTGCTCGTCATTGCTTCCGTTACCGCTCCAGCTCAAAAAAAGCTTCGCAACGCGGTCGAAAACAGAATCAGACAGCCCAAGTGCGCAAATTTGTCGATGAGCTTCTTGATAATTGCTGCCCAACTGTTTTGCTGCAGAAAGACAAACCTCAGGCGACATCCGAAGAAATTTAAGAAAATCTGTTGTTTCTACGCACTCAACGTGACACGTTTCCAGCGCCTCGGCTGACGTCTCGTGTTCCGCTCCGCACAACGCTGAACTAAGGCCGAGAATGTCGCCCTGCCCCGCAATCTGCACGATCATCACTTTACCGACGGGCGAGCATGTCGACAGCTTTACTTTTCCCTTTGAAAGCAAGTAAACGCTCCCTGACGGCTGCCCTTGAACAAATATCAGGGCACCTTTCGCATATGACTTTGCATGTTTGATCGAGTCAGGCAGGTCGTTAGCCTCAAGCGTGCGGAAGTCCGGTTCCTGATCTGTGTTTTCGGTTGATTCGCGAGCATTCGACTCGTAATAAGATTGCGATGTATCTAGTGGCATCATTACTCATGCCATGTGCAAGACCTGTACCATGGCCTACGACAGCGAAAATCCAGCAAGTATAGGTTTTTCAGGTATTTATGTGGCGTCCGAATTGTGTCCAAAAGCAATGTGGCGCGAAAAACTTCGCGCCTTTGTTTTTATTGCCGAAAGCGATGTGCAAGAAGACTCAGGGGAATTCGCGTTATCGCCCGCGCCTGTCTTTTTCAACAGACACGTCTCGGCGCCGTTCAGATATCTGAACTTATTTCTCGAATCTCAGAACAGTCGTTCGTCCATCGGCATCGAGAATGTCTATGCCGTCTTCGTCGCCCGATGCGGTCATTTGCCACGAAAGCTTCACGACGTTTTTAACGGCGTGATCAAGCGTTCCGACAAATAATTGCATATCCAGCCGGCCCGCATGGGCCTCGATGGCGACGCCGCCAAACGGCAGCCCGCACTCGATCCAATAATCGTCGGCCGCCGCGCGGTTCGGCTCAAAAACGCCGAGGCGTGTCGGTCGTTGCGAATTCTGCTCATTGAAGCACTCTAGAACTCTGTCCCACTCATGTTCCTGTTTTGCGGTACTCATATTTTTGTCCTTCAAGCTGCTCGCGCCCGTCCCGGGAGCAGGCCGATAAGTTTCTCTTCCAACAGTTTGGACGATACGGTAAGAAAATCGTAGGCGGTTACTAGTCCGACAAGCCGCTCATCCTTGACGACTGGCAGGCAGCCGATATTACGCTCGCGCATCAATTCCAGGGCCTCAAGCGTCGATGTATCGGGCGTGATCGTAACGAGATCTGTTTTCATTAGGTCGCTGACCAGCACTGGGATGGAGGTCCCGGCTTTTCCGGTCGCCAGTAACTCGATTAGATCCCGGTGCGACACAATGCCGATAAGTCGGCCTTCGTCGTCCTCAACCGGGACGTGGCGCACGTGCCGCCAATGCATCAGGCTGGCGGCAAGATCAAGAATGTCTTCGGGCCGCACCGTAAAGAGATCGACCGCCATAAATTGTTCTACCGTTTTGTAGTTGTCGATCCACTCGGAATTTGACGGAATATCGGCAAGCGGCCATTCGTGTATCGGATCGCCGCTCTCCTGATTTGTTTTCATCGCTGCCGTCAGGGTACGCATTCGCACGTTTGGCTTGGCGCGCTTGTCCATCGCGGCAAGCGAATCGATCATCCAGCGAGCTCCGGTTGTTTCGCTTTGCACTCTCGTCTCGATGATGCCGAGTAGTCGTTCGATGTCTGCCTCGTCGATTTTGGCGCGAGTGAGACCGCGTTTAGCACGCGGAAGCAGTTCTTCAAGAATCAGCCGCCCGACACGACGGCTTTTACCGTCGAGACCGCGAATCTGGCCGTTCAAACCATAACGCGCAACATTGAAAAAGTTGTTCTTCGCATCATCGAACGACATGTATTTTGTTATGTCGCCGAACTCCTCCGGCAGCTCTGTCATGAGCCCGAGAAAGAACGCCGCGTTCGCCATTTCGTCAATGATCGACGGGCCGGCGGGCAAATATCTCGCCTCGATCCTGAGACTCGGCCGGTCGCCCAGGATGCCGTAACAAGGGCGATTCCAACGCCAGATCGTGCCATTGTGCAGCCGCCATGCGGCAAGTTTAGGGATCT
>JANOGL010000157.1:0-5452 GCA_031405985.1 Acidobacteriota bacterium
TAGGGCCAGTTGAACCGTTAGCAACGGTCTGTCCGACGGCCGGCACAGCAGCGATTGCCGTCAAGACAATAAGCAGAACAAGGGTTTTGGGAAACATTCGGGCGTGCATTTTAGATCCTTCAGCGCGTGCGTTCAGCTCGATTTTAGCACAGGCACTTGTCGTGTTATATTGATGCTATTACACGGTCGTAAGTTTGAATGGATTTGGCATCAGGTTTTAGGTATTTGGTTTTGGGTTTTAGATAAGACTCGAGATCAGAAGCCAAAAACCTAATACCTATAACCAAAAACCCAAGACCTAATTTACACAAAACGAGGAAAAACACATGTCATTTAACAAGATAATCATCATCGGCAACTTGGGCCGCGATCCGGAATTACGTTACACGCCGCAGGGCGCCGCCGTCTGCAGCTTTTCAATGGCGACGAACGAAAAGCGCCGCGACAAGAGCGGCGAAATGCAGGACACCACCACTTGGTTCAAGGTCACGCTCTGGCGTGAACGTGCCGAGACCGCCGCAAAGTATCTTACAAAAGGCTCCCCCGTCTATATCGAGGGACGCCTGCGGATCGAAGAATGGACCGACCGCGACAATAACAACCGTTACACGCTCGACGTGCAAGCCACCGATATGCAGTTCATCAGCGCCGGCCGCGGTGAAGGTGGAGGCGATCACTCCGGCGGAGCTCATCACGAAGACGAACCCGCATACAGCGGCGCCCCACCCGCAGCGAGCTCATCCGCAAGCGCCTCGTCCGCCGCATCAGGCGGTGCAGCTACACCAAGCTCGTCACCTGCCGCCGGAGCTGACGACGATATACCTTTCTAAAGAGTTAGCCACGAATAACACGAATGTCACGAATAAATTCATTCGTGTAAATTCGTGTTCATTCGTGGCTAAATTTCTTCCCTAAACCCACTCGCCCATTTTGCGGAATTTGTTGTAGCGGTTGTCGAGTAAAGTCTTTGTGTTGTGTGCGGAAAGCTCGCGGAGGTTGCGTGTGATCGCTTTTTTGAGGTTGTGTGCGATCTGCTCGTAGGCGGCGGTCGCTTTTTTGTCACTGTCATACGCAATCGTCCAAGGCTTTTCTTCGGGGACAATCTCGTCGATTATGTCGAACTTCTTGAGCTCCGATGTGGTGAGACGCATGACTTCGGCGGCCTGCGGTGCTTTGGCGGCGTCTTTGAAGAGGATCGCGGCACAGCCCTCGGGCGTGATGACGCTATAAACGGCGTTCTCGAGCATCAGCACGCGGTCGCCGATCCCGATCGCAAGCGCACCACCCGAGCCGCCTTCGCCAATCACAACGACAATGACGGGAACCTTTAGCAGCGCCATTTCGCGTAAGTTGTAGGCGATAGCTTCGGCCTGGCCGCGCTCCTCGGCGTCGATGCCGGGATAAGCGCCCGGCGTGTCGATGATCGTGATTATGGGACGGCCGAACTTCTCGGCGAGCTTCATTATACGAAGCGCCTTACGATAGCCTTCGGGCTTTGACATGGCGAAGTTGCGGTGGCGGCGTTCGTTGATGTCCCGTCCCTTTTGCTGGCCGATGACGCAGACTTCGTCACCATCGAGCCGCGCAAAACCCGTGATCATCGCCGGATCGTCAGCGTACCGCCGGTCGCCGTGTATCTCAACGAAATCCGTAAAGATCGTCTCAAACACATCCATTGCATACGGACGGTCAGGATGCCGCGCCATTTGCACGCGCTCAAATGCAGGTGTGGACATAAACTAGATGATAAGAGTATTTAACGCAAAGACGCAAAGGAACAAAGACGCAAAGAATACACATATTGTCTTTCTTGGCGGCTTTGCGGCCTTTGCGACTTTGCGTTGAAAAATCTTAATGCGACCAAGCAACGAAGCAGCCGCGGTCTTCGAGTTCCTTTTGAAGCTGACGGCTCGGAGCCACGGCGAGGCCTTCGGATTGGAGTTCAACACGCGTCTCGCCGGCGGGCACGATGAGGAAGACGCTGCAATTGCCGCGATCGCGTTCGAGCAAGTAAAACAACTTCACGAGAAACTCTTCCGCGTCGCCGTTAAGTTTTGGCACGGTGATGTGCAATTCACGCGAACGCGCGGCGAGCGTCTCGTCGAGAGATTTGAGATCGCTGATGCGCAAGGTCGGCTCCTGGCCCTCGGCGGCTTCGATGGTGCCTTCCGCGATGACGAGCTCGTCGTCGCGAAGAAAATGCGTGAGTTCAGGCAGCACGTTGCCCATAACGACGCCTTTGATGCCGCCCGAGCGGTCTTCGAGACGAAAAGTGCAGAACCGGTTGCCGCGTTTGCTTACCCTGATCTGGCACATGCCGATCATGCCCGCGAGCTTAATCGTTTGACCAGCAGCGAGATCACCGTAATCCGCAAGGTTCTTTAATCGAGCAGCCGCGAGCATCGCCTTATAATCGTCAAGCGGATGCGCCGAAAGATAAAAACCGACGGCTGCTTTTTCGCGCATCGCGACCTCGGCCGGCGACCATGGTTTTGCGTCAGGCAATTGATCGAGCGACGCATCGCTTCTCTCGACTGCGCCGAACAACGCGCTCTGTCCGCGCATTCGATCTACGGAAGCGCGTTGGCCCTGAGCGAGCGCAGTCTCGATTGCGGCGTGTAGTTGCGAGCGCCACTCACCGGGACTTTTCTCCTGCGGCATCAAAGAATCAAATGCGCCGGCCGCGATCAAACTCTCAAGCCCGCGACGATTCACCGCGCCACTCCCAAGCCGCCCGCAAAAGTCGAACAGCGAAGTGAACTTACCACTATTACGCGCCTCGACGATCGCCCCGACGCTCGACGCGCCCATTCCTTTGATCGCGGTCAAACCGTAGCGAACCGTGTCGTCGATCGGCGTGAAGCCCTCGCCGCTCTCGTTGACGTCGGGCGGCAAAAGCGAGAGGCCCATCGACTTTAGCTCGGTCGAGTACTTGTAAACCTTGGCGCTGTCCTGCGCTTCATGCGAGAGCACGGCGGCGTAAAAATAGGCCGGATAATGCGCCTTGAGATAGCCGGTGCGAAACGCGAGCACCGCGTACGCCATCGAATGACTGCGGTTAAATCCGTAGTCAGCGAACTTCGCCATGAGGTCGAAGATCTCTTTCGCCGTCTTGCGATGAATGCCGTTCTTGATGGCGCCGCTGATGAACGTCTCTTCGTGAACGGCCATCTCCTCGATCTTTTTCTTGCCCATCGCACGACGCATCAGATCGGCCTGACCGAGCGAATAACCGGCGAGCTTTTGCGCGAGCTGCATGATCTGCTCCTGATAAACGAGCACGCCGAAAGTCTTTGAGAGGATGTCCTCCATCTCCGGCAGAATGTACTCGACAGGTTTTACGCCGCGATGACGATCGATAAAATCGTCGATCATTCCGCCGTCGAGCGGGCCGGGACGATAAAGCGCGTTTAGCGCCGATAAATCTTCGAGTTCCTTCGGCTGTAGGCGCCGACACATATCGGCCATGCCGGATGATTCAAACTGAAAGATCGCTTCGGTGCGGCCATGTCCGAAAAGCTCCATCGTCTTTTCGTCATTCGTCGGGATCTTTGTCCAGTCGATCTCAACGCCCAACATTTCTTTCATAGACGCAAGCGTATCGGCGATGATCGTCAGCGTCGTCAGCCCGAGAAAATCCATCTTCAGCATCCCGACCTTTTCGAGATCGTTCATCGGATACTGGCTCGTAAATTCGTTTCGGTCGTTGGTTTTGACAGGGACAAGTTCGTGCAATGGTTTCGGACTGATGACGACGCCAGCCGCGTGAACCGACGTGTGACGAGAGCAGCCCTCAAGTTTGAGTGCTAGATCGACAAGTTCTTTGACCTGTTTTTCAGATTCGTAGACCTTCCTAAGCTCAGGAACAGTCTCGAGCGCCTGCGAAATGCTAACGTTGCGGCCGCGAATCGGCGGCGGAATCATCTTCGCAATTCGTTCAACCGACCCAAATTCCATCCCAAGCGCCCGGCCGACATCCTTGATCGCCGCACGCGACGCCATGGTCCCAAACGTAATGATCTGACAAACCGATTCCTGGCCGTAGAATTCAGTGACGTGATTAATCACCTCGCCGCGACCGCGAATGCAAAAGTCGATGTCGATGTCGGGCATCGAAATGCGTTCTGGGTTTAGAAACCGCTCGAACAGCAGCTCGTATTGCAGTGGGTCGACATCCGTTATTCGCATCACGTACGCAGCGAGCGAGCCGGCAGCCGACCCGCGTCCTGGCCCAACCGGAATCTTCTTGTCGCGTGCGTACTTAATGAAATCCCAAACGATCAAAAAGTAGCCGGCAAAACCCATCTTCTTGATCGTCGCGATCTCGATCTCGAGCCGCTTGTGGTATTCGTCAAGGGTGTGAACGAGCGTTCCGTTATCAATTCGCGGCTGCCATTCTTCTTTTAATCGTTCATCAAAACCTTCCTTCAAAACCTGCTCGAAGTAATCGTCAGCCGTCATTCCCTTGACCGGAATGGGATAACTCGGTAACTGTCTGACGTCGTCACCTTGCGGGATTTCGAGATCGCACATCTCAGAGATCTTGAGCGTGTTTGTAAGCGAGTCCGAAAGCTCGTCGCCGAAGATCTGCCACATCTCGTCGGTTGAGCGCAGATATTTTGACGATTCAGACTCGCCGTCGTATCCGCCGACCGTTCTGCCTTCACCGATAGCGATCAGCAGCTGATGAGCGCGAGCATCCTCCTTGCTCAGATAAAGAACGTCATTTGTCGCAACGAGCGGAATGTTGCCTTTTGTCCCGAGTTCAATAGTTTGTTTTGATAGCTTACCGCTGTCATCGCCGTCTTGAATTTCAAGATAAAAATTATCTTTGCCAAATATGTCTTCAAGTACCTTTGCATTATCCAAAGCCTTTGTTTCATTGTCGTTTACCAGAAAATGACCGACTGCACCTGGCCGGCCGCCGGATAGTCCTATCAGTCCACTGCTTCGCTCGGCGAGGAGTTCGAGGTCGATGCGCGGCTTGTAATAAAACCCTTCGGTAAAAGCTTTTGACGCGAGATATGCGAGGTTATGATAGCCCGCGAGATCGCGGGCGAGGAGAACCAAATTGTAATATGCGCGTTCGCCTGCCGGAACAGCAGAAGTGCGATCAAAACGACTCTCAAAAGTCAAAAAAGCCTCATAACCGACGATAGGTTTAACGCCGGCGTAGCGCATCGCGTTGAAGAAAGAGACCGCGCCGTACATGTTGCCGTAATCGGTAACGGCACACGCTTTTTGGTCGAGTTCGTTCAATCGGGCGGCGAGAGGCTTAAGTTGGATTGTGCTTTGCAACAGGCTATAATCGGTGTGAACGTGCAGGTGAACAAAGTCTTTCGCACCAAAATTTGTCGCCGACTTTTGCGCCATATATGAAGAAAGTTTATCTCGAAACCTTCGGCTGTCAAATGAACGTCTCCGATTCGGAGCGAGTCGCGACGGCGCTTTC
>JANOGL010000465.1:0-11098 GCA_031405985.1 Acidobacteriota bacterium
CGATATCGTCGCCTAATCCGATGCCCTTAACAAGCTACACGAGCATTGACGAGGCCACACCTGCAATGACGACGGATCAGGAGATTGTGCCGTATGGTGACGAAGGCGGATTGCCTAGATTTGTCATCGTCGAAAAAAAAGCGGTTATCAACGGCAATGACATTCGCGATGCTCATGCTGTAAGTAGGAGCGGATCACAAAACGAATACCAAATCACCTTCTCGTTAAAACCCGATGCGGCTGTGAGATTTGGCGATTGGACCGGTCGAAACATAAATAACTATATTGCAGTTATGCTCGATAAAAGGGTGCAGAGTGCTGCGTATATCAAAACTCAGATATTCGACAGCGCAGAGATAACGGGCCGATTTAGCAAGCAGGTTGCGGAAGATATTGCTCTGAGCCTAAGTAGTGGTTTCTTGCCTGTAACAATGACGGTTGTTGAACGTCGGAAGATTGGTAACTAGCCTTTATTTTAATTTGGCGAGCCGTTCGGCGGCGGCTTCGAGCGTCTCATCCTTTTTGCAAAAGCAGAACCGCACCATTTGCGAGCCCAGTTTTGTGTCGTGATAAAAGGACGAGCCCGGAATTACGGCGACGCCGATCTCGCGGATCAAGTGTTTTGTAAACTCGATATCATCGGCGAAACCGAAGTTTGAAATGTCAGCCATCACGTAATATGCGCCTTCGGGATAGTCGCACTTGAAACCCGCGTTCTGCAAAACCGGGACAATGAAATCACGTTTTCTCTGATACTCACGCTGCAATTCTTCGTAATAACCCGGCGGCAAACTTAAAGCGTAAGCACCGGCGTGCTGTAGACAGTTTGCGGCGCCGACTGTTAAAAAGTCGTGAACTTTGCGGATCGCGCCCGTGATATCCGGTGGCGCGATGCAGTAACCGACACGCCAGCCCGTGACGGAATAAGTTTTCGACATCGAATTTACGACAACCGTACGCTCGCGCATGCCGTCGAGCGTCGCCATCGAAATGTGCTTAGGCGCGCTTGTCACTTGTCCCTCGTTACTCTTCCCTTCATATGTGATGTGCTCGTAGATCTCGTCGGTAAAACACAATGCGTCGAACTCCTTGCAGAGCGATGCGATATACTCCATCTCGTCGCGCGTAAAAACTTTTCCGGTCGGGTTATTCGGGTTGCAGATGATGATCGCCTTTGTACGTTCGTTAAATGCGGCTCGTAATTCATCGCGTTCGAAGTAGAAACCATCCGACCCACGATACAACGGAACAAAGCGTGGCGTTGCGCCCGAGATGATTGCGTCGGGCATGTAGTTTTCGTAATACGGGTCGAAGATGACGGCCTCTTCGCCAGGATCGATTGTCGCCATCGCGGCGGCGATCATACCCTCGGTCGAGCCGCACGTGACGGTGATCTCACGTTCAGGATCGATGTCGAGACCGAGAAACCATTTCGTCTTTGCCGCGATCGCGTCGCGAAACGATTTCACGCCCCACGTGATCGCGTATTGATTGTGATCGTCGTCGATGGCGTCTTTTGCTTTTTGCTTTATGTCGGCCGGCGCCGGCCAATCGGGAAAACCTTGCCCAAGATTTACCGCGCCGTGTTTGACCGCCTCACGCGACATCTCGCGGATCACCGACTCGGTAAACGACGCGGCCTTGCTTGAAATTCGATGCTTTGAAATTCTCGGGTGGGACATAAACCTATTTTTCAGCGAGGCTCAGATTTGAAGGTTGCGTAGAAAACTTGTTGTCGATCACAGCCTGTTCGTCGGCGATAGCCTCCTCGACGTTGGCGAGGTTGGCCTCTGGCAGAAACTTGTTAAAGGCAAGTCGCAGAGTCGCCTCGTCGTTTGCGATGACCGCCAGCTGGAACGCCGATAACATCCGAGCGACTTCATCCTTTGCATAAGTTGCAATCTTACCGACAAAAATTTTTGGATGACGCGTCTTGAGCAGATTTTCGCCGGTGATCTCGAGTTCCTCAAATAGCTTTTCGCCATCTCTGATGCCCGTAAACACGATATCGACGTCCTCATATGGCGTGAGGCCCGACAGGCGGATCATGTCTTCGGCAAGGTCGAGAATCTTAACCGGCTCGCCCATATCGAGCACAAAAATCTCGCCTCCGCGCCCAAGCGCACCGGCTTGCAGCACGAGCTGCGACGCTTCGGGAATGGTCATGAAGTATCGCGTCATGTCCTTGTGCGTGACTGTCAGAGCTTCGCCTTTGCGAATCTGCTCGCTGAATATCGGCACGACCGAACCGGCCGAACCGAGCACGTTGCCAAAGCGAACGGCGATGTAGTTTGTTGCGTAAGTTTGATTCAAATCCTGCACGACGATCTCGGCGACGCGTTTTGATCCGCCCATGATCGACGTTGGATTTACAGCTTTATCGGTCGAGATCAGAACGAAATCACTCGAGCCAAACTCTCCCGCCAGTTTACCTACGAGCTGTGTAGCAAAGACATTATTCTTGATTGCCTCGCTCGAGTTTATCTCCATCAGCGGCACGTGCTTGTGCGCGGCAGCATGGAAGATCCGATCGGGCCGATGCTTTTCAAAGATTTCGCGCATGCGCGCCTCGTCGCAAATGTCGGCGATGAGAGGCACGCACTCAACCTCAGTATTTCCAAGCTCGCGCATTATTTGGAAAAGAAAAAATTCTGCTCGCTCGACAAGCAGAATTCTTTTCGGTTCGTAATTAATGATCTGTCTGACCAACTCAGAGCCGATTGAGCCGCCGGCGCCAGTGACCAAGACGGTTTTGTTGCCGAGGAATTCATGCAGATTTTTGTCTTCTAATTCAACCGGCTCGCGGCCAAGCAAGTCTTCGATCTGCACGTCGCGAATACGACTGATGGAAATTCGACCGTGCGCGATCTCGTTGAGGCTCGGCACGATCTGCGTTCTTAAAGATATCGAGCTGCAAAGATCGACGACGCGGCGAATCTCTTTTCCTTGCGCGTGATCAATCGCGATGACGACCTGTTTGATTTCGAGTTCATCGACTAGTCGCGGCAGATCGTCGGTCGTGCCGAGAACCTTGATGCGGTTTACGCTGCCGCCGACCTTGTGAATGTCGTCATCGACAAAGCCGCAGATCTCGAGCTCGCCATCGACGCGCCCGAACATTTCTTTTGCCAAGGTTGCGCCCATTCTGCCGGCGCCGACTATAAGCACCTTTCGACGCTTGATACGACGGCTACCTGAGACGTAGCGATTTTTGTCCTTCAATTCGTAAAACGCTCGCCTCAGAATACGCAAACCTAAAAGACCGCCGAATGCAAGAACCGTGTCTATCAAAATTACAGATATCGGTATTTGCCAAAGATTAAAGTCGCTGTATGTCAGCAAAAAGCGAAATGCGAGCAGAATAGCCGCCGAGATCGCCGCCGCCTTTAAGAAAACTTCGATGTCCTTAATGCTGACGTATCGCCAGATCAACGTGTAGGCTCCGACTAGAAAAAGTGCAGAGAACTGAACCAGAACGACAAATGGCAACTGTCGCAGGGCCGTTTCCGAGTAGAATTCGCCGACCTGAATGTTTATTGCCGGCGAATATGCAATAAAAAAAGCCGCACACAACACCGCCAAGTCAGCCAAAAACTGCAGCGGCCGTCGCAGTAGCCACAGACTCTCCCTTACTTTATCGTCTTTAACCATTATCGGTGCAACAAATCACCAAGAGCTTGTTTATATTGAAGTTACATTGCATAAGGTCTGTCTGTCAATTAAATTCATTTAGGAGAAGGGCGGTCATATCGCGTCTAAATTGCATCGAAGCAATGCGATTCGGCCACGGAAAATGATTGTATCAACTGGGGTATTTGCGTTAAACTTCTAGCCTGCAACACGTGAAGTGAGGTATTAGTGATGAAGATGAAGTTCTTATTATCGATTATTGTTACGTTTTTACTTTTTGGAGCAGTCCCGGCTCAGAATGTGCCGGTCGACATGCAAAAGGCCAAGGGTTACCAGCTTTACCCCGGCGATGAAATAACTGCAAAAGTCCTCGGCGAGGACCAATTCGATTTTGTTGCGACGGTTAATGAGGACGGCAAGATCGAGGTTCCATTTTTTGACAAACCGGTTGACGCAAAATGCCGCACCGAACGCGAGCTTCGGGCCGACATAACGCAGTTGCTTTCGAAATATCTGCGTTCGCCGCAGCTCAGTTTGCGCATCACCGATCGCAAAAGCCGTCCCCCCGCAACTATCTACGGCGAAGTTCGCACGCCGCAGCAGGTTTTGCTAATGCGCAAAGCGTCGCTCGTCGAGTTGCTCGCATTCTCCGGCGGCGTTACGGAGGAAGCGGGCGGAACGATCCAGGTTTTTCGGACTCAGCAACCACTGTGCACGGATGGCACGGAAGAGAATATTTGGAAAAACGATTCGAACGACCCGACCAGCGTTCCGTCGAGAATATACAGCCTCGCAAGCGTAAAGTCCGGTAAAGAAGATGCGAATCCGATCATTTATCCTGGCGACGTTATCGTCGTGCAAAAGGCTTCGCCTATTTACATTACCGGCGAGGTATTGGCGCCGCAAGGCATTTATCTCAAAGAAGGCGGCATGACTCTTACAGAAGCGATCGCAAAAATTGGCGGCCCGCGACCCGGAGCGAAGACAAAAGACATCAAAATTTATCGTTTGAAAAGCGCTAATTCGAAAGAACGAGAGGTGATCTCGGCAAATTACGATTTGATAAAAAGCGGAAAGCAAAAAGACCCGATACTCGAACCTCAAGACATTATCGAGGTCGACAAAGCTAAGGACAGCATCGCCCAGTCGATCTTGAAAATAGCGGTAGGAGCGGGACGACAGGCCGTTGGCAGTCTTAGCGGCGGCGTCGGTTATCGCGTGCTTTATTAATTGTAAATTTCGTCTATCAGGTCGCGATATTTTTCGTTGATAACGCGACGCTTAACTTTCAACGTCGGCGTCAATTCGCCATTCTCGACCGTGAGTTCATGTTCGAGAAGGGCGAATTTTTTTATCTTCTCAAACTGCCCGAGACCAGGTGTCATTGCTTCGATCTGCCGTGTGAAAAGATCGAGAATGCGCGGATGATGACAAAAATCTTCGTGCGTTTTGATGTCGAGTTCCTTGAGTTTTGCGTAGGACTCGAGCATTTCAAAATTCGGTACGATCAACGCGGCGGGAAACTTTCGCTCGCTACCGATAAGCACTGCCTGACTGATAAATCTTGACGCCCTGAGCATCTGTTCGATCGGCGATGGTGCGATGTACTTGCCGCCCGACGTTTTAAAAAGTTCCTTCTTGCGGTCGGTAATAACTAGAAAACCTTCGTCGTCTAGATGTCCGATGTCGCCGGTGCGAAACCAACCGTCGTCGGTGAACGCCCGCTTCGTGGCATCTTCTTTGTGATAATAACCGCGCATCACGCCCGGCCCTTTTACCTCTATCTCACCATCTTGAGCAATCCGAACATGGACGTGTCGTATTGGTTTTCCGACAGTTCCGACCTTTACGGCCGAAGGATTGTTTGACGAGATAACGGGTGACGTTTCCGTCAATCCGTAACCCTGCATTATCGAAATTCCTGCGCCCGTAAAGATCAAAAAGATCTCGTCTGGCAACGCCGCTCCGCCAGTAATGCAAAACCGCAACTGCCCGCCAAAAAAATCACGCAGCTTCGAGTACACTATCTTGTCGGCGACGCTGTGTTTTGCCGTAAGCGAAATCGGTATCGGGTGGCCGGCACCTTGCGCGCGAGCATATTCTTTTGCGACGTCTATTGCCCAGTCGAAGATCATTTCATTCACACGCCCTGCTTGCGACGCGGTAAATCGGGCGCGTTCGAACACCTTTTCAAAAATTCGCGGCACGCCGATAAAGATCGTCGGGCGAACCTCTTTTAGATTTTCCGGCACTTTCTCGATCGACTCGGCATAATGCACGCGCATGCCGTTGGAGATGTAAACATACATGCCCGTTCGCTCAAACACGTGCGAGAGCGGCAGAACGGAAAGCGAAGTGTCGACGCCGGAGAACACGTACTTTTCGCTGGCGTCGATAACGTTTGAGATCAAGTTCGAATGCGTCAGCATCACGCCCTTCGGTTCGCCCGTCGTCCCGCTTGTGTAGATCAATGTCGCGATGTCATCTGATTGAACAGCGCTTTTAAGTTCGTTCGCAAGATTTGGGTTTTGCTGTTTTAACTCAGAGCCACTTTTCTCGAGTTCGTCCAGACAGATTATTTTATCGCTATCAATGTCGGCCCCATCGAAAACAACAAATTTCTCGATCGAAGCGCAAGTTTCCAAAACTGACTGGACGCGCTCGTATCCTACACGGTTATCCACAAACAGAATTCGCGCCGCCGAATCGTCGATGATATATCGAACCGCATCGGGCGAGAGCGTGGTGTAGATCGGAACATCGATGATGCCGGCAAACTGACAGCCAGCATCGACGAGCGTCCATTCGGGCGAATTCGGCGCGAGTATCGCGGCACGATCGCCTTTTCTCAAACCTAATGAATATAGACCCAGAGCTATGTTCTCAGCACGCTCGACTATCTGCTGTGCTGAGATGGGTCTCCACTCGCCATCGGCTTTGTAATTCAACGCATCGTCAAGGGCGTACTCCTTTGCGGCACGCTCAAAGAGTTCGGGCAGCGTCGTCGGCTCGGCGAATTGCGGTTTGTCCGCAATCTCGTTCACATCGACTTGTTCCAAAACTGCCGTCATTTTTTTGCGATACCGTCAAAAAGGATTTTTAAGACCTCGCCCGCCATAGGCGCGAGCGGATAAGACTTGTTTGAGATGACCCAATTCGTAACCATCTCGTCGAGCGCACCATACAAAATTTTTGCCGCGATGATCGATTTAATATCGCCGCGAAAAACGCCTCGCTGCTGCCCGTCATCGATTGTTTCACGAATGATCTCCAGATATTCGGCGAATCCGGCTGCCGAGAACTCCTGCATGTGTTTAGTCGAACCGCGTAGTTCAACCTGAAAAACAATGGCCAGATCACGATTGGCGCCGAGTTTCTCAAGATGCAGCTCCGCGATCCGCGTCAATTTAGCCGCCGGGTTGTCGATCTCGGCGAGCTCCTTTTTGCCCTCGGCAATAAATTCTTCCATCGCGCGATCAAAGATCGAGTGAAGGATTTCGTCTTTGCTCTTGAAATATAGATAAACCGTACCGTCGGCAATGCCCGCCTCGGCGGCGATGTCGGCAACTTTCGCGTTAAAATAACCTTTGCCCGCAAAGACCTTCGTCGCCGAACATAATATCGCCTCGCGTTTATCCGCAACGACCGACTTCGTTCCCGCTCCGTTCTTTCCAACTCTGGGCATTATTTCTGAATGAATCCTCATTCAGTAAGTTATTACAAATGCGAGTTTGAAGCAAGAATCGAGGGTTTGGTGAAAAGAAAGTGATGGCGGAGAGGACAGGACTCGAACCTGCATGCGCTTACGCGCGGTAGTTTTCAAGACTACTGCCTTAGCCAATTAGGCTACCTCTCCAAATAACTGTATGACCTTGAATTCCAAGGATCTCCTGCACGTAATGCATTGCATTACAAACACGACACAGGACATTATATTCGTCCAAATCTATTTTGTCATTCGCAATCAATCTATAGAGTTTGCGGTTCTGCGTGGCTTTCATTGCTTGGCGACCACCTCCACGAAGATGATTTATTTCCAACAGCGGGAATTGGTCGCAGCCGCAGTTACAGCAATTTAGGCCACCGAGTTTCTCCATGGCGCGCCTCCTTACGATTTGATGTTGCTCCCGCCATTTACGGCGCTCTTCCTCTTGATCGTACCCTTCAACCGCTTTTCGACGCGCGCGCCATGCTGGCATGTAGTCGCGCATGTATTCCTTATGCTTCTGTCGGCCTTTCTCGCTTCGATTGTAGCGGGTGTGTTTATCTGCCATATCGGGAAGTATAACAGACACCGATGACCGTAAGACTACTTTGAAGGAAATTGTCTCTTCAGCTCACTGCGAACGGTCTCGACGCCTTTTGTTCCCTGAGTTTTGGTGACGATGTTTCCGTCGCGGTCGAGGACGTAGTGCATAGGGAACGGCAGGCTGATATCGCCTTTTTTGTCCGGCGTGCCGAATTTGCCTAGGATGATCATGTCGGCATTAGGAATTATTGTGTATTTGAAGGGATTTTTGACAAGAAACTTTTCGACTTGCGGCTTGCGACTGGCGGCCAGGCCGAGAAAAACAACGTCTTTGTTATCTTTGTAGGCGTCGACTATTTCGTTGAGCAATTTTATCTCATCGACGCAGTTCGGACAGTTGATAAACCACAGATTGATGACGACGACTTTGCCACGCATTGCCGCAATATCAACTCGGTTGCCATACATGTCGAGAGCGGCAAATGCAGGTTGGCGTGTTTGAGCAGAGAGCGCTAGGGGAAACGCGACGAGCGTTAAGAGTAAAATCAATGTTTTCATACACCCTTTTTATTTCCAAAAAGGGCGAATGTCAAGAAAATTCCTGATTACATTTGTTAACGAATGAGATTATTAATGGTCGAGGAAAGCTGGCCGGTCTTATCCCAACCGCTTGCGCGATGTTGTAGTACGCCCTGTTGATCGACAACGAAATAGGACGGGAAGCCCATGTCGATATAGCCGCGCTTGTCGCGATCGGCGTATTGCAGAAGCACGCCGAAGCTATTTGGTACAACCTGAGCGGCAATTTGATTAGATCTGAGAAAAGATTCGACTTTCGTCTCGTTTTCCATCGTCAACGAGAGAAAAACCACTTTTTTGCCTTCATAACTGCGGACAACCTGGTTCATTTTCGGGAATTCCTGCTGGCAGATGTAGCATTTTGTCGACCAAAATGTCAGAACGACGACCGAGCCGCGTAGTTCGTTCATATCAAGCTGAGTGCCGTCCATTGCAGGTGCCGAAAAAAGAGGTGCGCTTGATCCAACACGTAATCCTGTTTGTGAAATTCCCAAAACAGCAAAAAGAGAGACAGAAAGTATAGTCGCGGCGATCTTTTTCATAATGAGAAATCTGTGACAAGCGTATTAAACTAAGTTTAACACCCCTAGTTTAAATAAACTTATAATTGCGACGGGTTCCAGATATAGCCCACGAATTCTGCTAAAATCTTGCAAAATGCTGCTCCAAACGCTCGAAACATGGAATTTTCGCAACACACAGGGGAAAATTGACCCGATCGAAGGGCTAAATGTATTTTCGGGCGAAAACGGCGCAGGAAAGACAAATTGGATCGAGGCGATCGCGGTTTTGGCATCTGCGAGAGCGTTTCGCACGCCACGTCTGCAGGAAACGATTAAATTTGGTGAAAAAGAAGCCCAAATCACGGGCAATGTTCGCGAATCGCCTGAGATCGTGCGGGAGTTGCGGGTTGCGATCTCTGGCAATAGCAAGATTCTATCGCTAAATGGCAAGCGTGAGACGGCGCACAACTACATCGGCCAACTTCATGCGGTCGTTTTTAACGCGGACGAGCTTGAGGTTGTTCGCGGCCACCCAGACGAGCGGCGACGGTTTCTGGATGCGGGCATTGTTGGCCTTCATCCGCCTTTTACGCGTGTTTTCGCCGATTACAATCGAATCATCAAGCAGAAGAATGCACTGTTCCAGAAAGCATCGGACGAGTCGCAATCGCTTGATAAGGTTTCAGAGGCGTTAGAGCCGTGGAATCAGCAACTTATTGCCGCGGGATCAAAGATTCACAAGGCACGGGTGCGTCTTGTCGAGCGTATCAACGAGGTTCTTGAAAAAAGACTCTTCGGTCGCGAAGAGCTAACAGTCAGATACGCTTCTTCGCTAGAAGAAAAAGGCAATTTGGCCGATTATGAAAACCTGCTTGCTGAACGCTTGCGATTGCGTGTTCAGGCGGAAATGGTTGCCGGTTATTCGCTGATAGGGCCGCATCGAGATGATCTTGAGATCAGGTTTGACGGCCATGATCTGCGAAAATTTGGCTCGGCCGGCCAGCAGCGAAGCGCCCTTTTACTGCTTCAGCTCGCAAACATAGGCGTTTTTAACGCGACTCGAGGCGAATATCCTCTGTTTCTCATCGACGATATCGACGCCGAGCTTGACTACAAACGGATCGGCAAACTTCTTGAGTTTTTAGAGGGCAAAACTCAGACTTTTGTGACCACTTCGAAGGAAAGTTTTGTCGAGAGGTTTGGTCATTTGGGCAAACTTTTTCGCATATCGCACGGCGAGGCTAAATCTAACTAAAAAAAGGCGTTTTTTCGTCTTGCCGGCCTGTCTTATCTCGCACAAAAATGTTAAAATTATCACAATTTTTAGGGGTTTTATAATAATTAGTGGCTAAAGCAAAAAAGACAGAATACGGGGCAGAATCGATCACAGTTTTAGAGGGCCGTGACGCGGTGCGCAAGCGTCCGGCGATGTATATCGGCTCGACGAGTGAGATCGGGCTACATCACTTAGTTTACGAGGTTGTTGATAACTCGGTTGATGAGGCATTGGCGGGCTTTTGCGACACGATCGAGGTCGCGATCCATATGGATAATTCCGTAACGGTCATCGATAACGGCCGCGGAATTCCGACCGACATTCATAAACAGGAAGGGCGCAGCGCTGCCGAAGTTGTGATGACCATCCTTCACGCGGGCGGCAAGTTCGACTCGAATTCGTACAAAGTATCAGGCGGTCTGCACGGCGTCGGCGTCAGTTGCGTCAATTTCTTGAGCGAATATCTGCGGCTTGAGATCTGGCGGGATGGAAAGACGCACGAGATGGAGTTCGAAGCCGGAATACCGGTTGCATCGCTCAAACAAACCGGTACGACGACAAAACGCGGGACGAAGATTACGTTTCGCCCGGATTCGAGCATTTTTGAAACGACGGTTTACAGCATAGAAAAGCTGTCGGAGCGGCTTCGCGAAAAAGCGTTTTTGAACAAGGGTATTCGCATTCACATAAAAGACGAGCGCGAGCAGCCTGAAAAATCGCACGAATTCTACTACAAGGGCGGCATCGCTGAATTCGTCAAACACCTCAACAAAAACAAAAGCCCGTTGCACGCCGATCCGCTTTATTTTGAGGTGATTGACGACGATCTCTCGATCGAGGTGTCGATGCAGTACAACGACA
>JANOGL010000165.1:0-4550 GCA_031405985.1 Acidobacteriota bacterium
CCTTTGAGCGAAAGTTTGGGCGGTTCGGCGTTAGCGTCAGCGTGTTTTGGCCGCTCATGCACAAAGAACGCGACGACAAGCAGTCCGACGAAGACCGGTATCGCGGCAAAGAGGAAGACTTGCTGGTATTCGAGCACCGTCGGGATTTCGGTGTTCGCCGCAAAGATCGTCAGCAAAACAAATCCCGCGATCGGGCCGATAACTGCGCCGAGATGATCGGCGGCGCGATTAAATCCAAACGCAAAGCCGCGTTCGTTTTGCGGAATTCCCTCAACAAGCAGTGCATCCCGCGGTGCACCGCGAATACCTTTGCCGATGCGGTCGGTCATTCGAACGGCCAAGACCTGCGGCCAGCTCGTCGCAAACGCTAAAAAAGGCCGCACCAACGCCGATAGCGAATAACCCGCAAAAACCGGCAGCTTTCGCGTGCCAAACCTATCGCTCAGATAACCCGAAACCAGTTTCAACAAACTCGCAACCGACTCAGCAAAGCCTTCGATCAACCCGATCGCAAACGGCGACGCGCCCAAACTCAGCGCCAAAAACGCCGGCAGCAGCGGATAAACTATCTCGCTCGAAACATCATTCAGCAGCGCAACAAAACTCAGCGCCAGCACATTCCCCGGCAAGCGACGATAACGCTGCCAGAGCGAAGTAGGCTTTTCTTGAACATCGGCAGGCATTTAGCGAGTGGTAGCGGGGTTGGGTTTTGTCGTCGGTTTTGATGAGCCGTAGAGAAGGAAAAATGCGCTGCCCGCGACTGCGACGGCGATGATGATCGCGACGACGGCAATGCGGACGGCCATTTTCACCGTTTTCTTAAGCAGTTTGAAAGCGATGAACGCAATCACCAGAAGAATAAGTAGAAAGGCGACTGCAACCAAATACATTGTCATTTTGCTTTTTCCTCCAGCGCTTTTTCGATGACGTCGATGTCTTGCTCGGTCAGTTCCGCCGATTCGGTTGGAAGCGAATATTCCCCGTCCGCCCACGCGCCGAAATCGAGCAGCTTGCACCGCTCGGAGCAGAACGGGCGATATTCGTTGTCCTCGTATTGAGCTTCCGTACCGCAGCGCGGGCATTTGACCATCAACATACGCCAAGATTATCACAGCCGTGCGGCCAAGTAATGCGAACAACCGCGCGACGCGAAGCGTATTCTAAACCTTGGAATTGTGATAAAAAGGAACTGTTATGAGCGATTATAAAGAGAAATTCGAATCGTGGACAAAGCGGGCGACGGATAAGTTTGAAGAGATTGACGCGCAACTCGGGCTGAAAGAAAAGATCGAGGGCGGGGCAAAGGTTGTCGCTGACGCCGCAAAAACAGGCGCCGATTTTATAAAGACAGAGGCGGAGAAAACCGACCTCGGCAAACGCGCGGTCAAGGTCACCGAAGACGTTATTGATTCGGCCAGCGGCGTGGGCCGGGCGGCTTGGAACGTAAGCGAGCCGGTTCGCGACGCGGCGACAGATGTTGGTGCAAAGGCGGGCGGCGTTGTTGTCGATACGGCAGAGAAGGCGGGCGATTTTGTCGGCGGTGCGGCTGAAACGGTCGGCACAAACGCAAAGCGCGTTGCGAAAGTCGTCGGTTTTGGAGCGAGCGTTTCGACGACTCTCGAAGCTGGTTTGAAATCGGCCAAAAAGGCGGCCGACTGGGCAAAGGAAGATCCGATGCGAGCCGCGACGACCGGTGCGTCAATGGCGATTGGCGCGGGGCTGGGCATTATCTTTACGGGCTTGAGTTCGCACTGGCTCCTAAATTCGGCAATTCCAACTTGGTCGGTCAAGAAGCTCGCTGAACAATTTAACGGCTACCTAAAACGCCGCGAAGAACTGATCGACAAAGGGGCTCTCAACCAAGCCGACGCTGAGCGTATCGCGTTCGAACGCGACATTGCAAAACGCATCGGTGCACCGCTGCTCGGCGCGTTTTCGTTTGCCTCCGGCGCCGTGATGATGAGTAATGTTTTTAATCCGGCGACGGTTACGGGCTTTCCGATCGGCAACATCATCGGCGGCAATCCGCTGCTCGAAGGCGTCTGGTTCTTTGGCAACGGAATGGTTTGTTTTAAGACGAGTTACGACTTTTTCATGATCGCCCTTGACGGCGACGAGGACGTCGAACGCATGGTCGGCGAGATAAAAGGGTTGCTGCCGTCGCCCGCGTAGAACAGACGGCCACGTCTGTTCGGTTCGTCTGGATCGAGAGACCAGGCGGTCTGTCACACGCTAGTTGATTTGTATCGGAAAAGGCACGAAGCACAGAACAAAAATTATCAGCGTGAGGAAGGCAACGGCCTTCCTTTTTGCGTCTAATGGCGATGTGTCCCACGGCGTCGGGTGGCGAATTTTCATCATTATGCCGAGGATGATCGCGATCAAAAAGCCGCTTGGGCTATTGAAAAAGTAATAGCCGACAACCGACAACGTCGCCATTACGACAAACGCAACGCGGCCGGTCCAATAATGAATTTTCTCGCCAAACACGGCATAGATCGCGTGGCCGCCGTCGAGCTGGCCCGAGGGAATTAGATTTAGAGCCGTTACAAGCAGGCCGACCCATCCGGCAAAGTAAAACGCGTTGCCGACGCCGACCGTTGGGTCCTTGCCAAACAACGCGCCGAGTCCGCGCATAAACAGCGGATCGGTAAATACGAGACCGCTCGGCATTGCGAGTTGTTCGGGCGTGGCGGACTGCATCGTAACGATTCCGGCGACGGCGACCGGTATCAATGCAACAAAACCCGCGATCGGCCCCGCGACGCCAATGTCGAAGACAGCTTTTCGTGACGGCATCGGCGAGAGAATTTTAATAAACGCGCCAAACGTGCCCGCCGGCCCGATCATCGGCGGCGTCGGGATAAAAAACGGCAGCGTCGCGTCAACGCGGTAGCGGCGGCACATTATGTAATGTCCCATTTCGTGGCAGATCAAGATAAACAGCAGAGAGATCGAAAATTTTAGTCCGTGCTCGAGATAGCCGGGCTTTGTGAAAAGTTGATTCACAGCATCGGCAATCATCGCCACGTACCGCGACGGCAGCGAAAATATAAATTGTAAAAGTTCAGTTGCCGTCTGCGGATCGTCCGTCGGAAACGTATCGATCATTCCGAACGGAAACATCGCTCCGGCGAGCGTCGCCGTGCAGAATGTCGCTGCCAGCAGCAGAAGATGTCTGATCCACGTGCCGATTGTGGGCTTTAGAGCGGGTCGATCGCGATAGAGTCGATCGGGCGATTCGGGGTTTGTCATTTAATAAAAAAGATCGCACGCCGCCAGCCTGTGCGATCTCAAAAATCTAAGGTAAATTCGGCCTCAGACGGCCTTCGCCGACAACTCTTTGCCGGGTTTGAAGCGAATGGTCTTACCGGCCGGAATAGGCACTTCGAGCCCCGTGCGCGGATTGCGTCCGACGCCGCGTTTACGGGGTTTTACGACAAAAACTCCGAATCCGCGAAGCTCAATGCGGCGACCCGCAGCCAGAGCCTGCTTCATCGCCTCGAACAGCGAATCGACGACCTGCTCAGCCTTCTGCTTTGGCACGCCTGTCCGGTCGGCGACCATGTTTACAATGTCCAGTTTGATCATCTTTTCCTCCTGAAGGGACAAACG
This sequence comes from Acidobacteriota bacterium, assembly GCA_031405985.1. GTDB lineage: Bacteria > Acidobacteriota > Blastocatellia > Pyrinomonadales > Pyrinomonadaceae > OLB17. The sequence continues at coordinate 3,616 of JANOGL010000165.1, forward strand.
CATGGGAGCAATCAAAACTAAAACGCAAATGAATCATAATCCCCTAAGTCCACATCTGTCAAGAGTTTGCATTTCGCGGCTTAGCTGGAAAGTAGGTGGGGTGCTATTATCACCGTGCGCGAAACGAGCGGAGGAAAGATTTCTTATGCGTTGGAGAGATCAGCGGCAGAGCGAAAATGTAGAAGATCGGCGTGGTATTGGCGGCCCGGCGATGGTGGGTGGCGGCGGCATCGGCGTGCTCGTTCTCGCTCTCGCGATTTACATGTGCGGCGGCGACCCGAGCGCTTTGCTGCAAAATCAGCCGACCGGCAACGAAGTTCCTGCGCCTGGTCAAGCAGCCAACAAAACTGTAACTCAGGACGAGCAACGTCAGTTTGTCGGCGCGATAATGGGCAATCTCGAAGACACATGGCGCCAGGTATTGCCGCAGCAGTCGCGCACTCGCTACCAAGATCCGAAGCTCGTGCTCTTTACCGGACAAGTTTCGTCCGCGTGCGGCTACGCGTCTGCTGCGACCGGACCGTTCTATTGTCCCGGCGATTACAATTTATATCTCGACTTCGCTTTCTTTGACGAGCTTCGACGTGAATTCAAAGCGCCGGGCGACTTTGCGCAAGCCTACGTCATTGCGCACGAATTCGGCCACCACATCCAAAATCTCACCGGCATCATGGATCAGGTTCAGCGCGCCGGGCAGAACAATCGACTCTCTGTCGCGCTCGAACTTCAGGCCGATTGCTACGCCGGCATTTGGGCGAACGTTGCCGCAAAACAAAACCGCGTCGAGGCCGGTGACGCCGAAGAAGCGATCCGTGCCGCCGCAGCCGTCGGCGACGACATGATCCAAAAACGCACGCAGGGCTATGTCGTTCCCGACTCGTTCACACACGGCTCTGCGCAGCAGCGAATGGAGTGGTTCGCACGCGGCTTCAAAT
>JANOGL010000171.1:0-8132 GCA_031405985.1 Acidobacteriota bacterium
CGGCCTAACCGTTTGCGCAAACACACCCAAATCACCAAGCCGCGAACCACTCAAAACCACAACGACGGCGACAATTCCAAACACACCCGTCACGAGCAATTTAGCAAGATTTTTCATATCGTTAATGCAACCTATTAAAACCCCTTTAGGGCTGTAATGTCAATGTTTTGTGAGATGCAGAGATAGGGTAATGAAGATGTTTGTGAAGTTTAGTTACTGAGGGCTGCCGGGCATCATGTCGAAGCCGGAGCCTGAGTGGCAGCGTGTGCAGCTCGACATGTTGATAATGTCGTTGCCGTTGAAGGCGCGCGAGCCGTTGTGGCACATCGCGCAGTTGTTTGACGCAGCGACGTTGTGCTGTTGGGCGGCGATGTTTGTAACTTGGCGGCCTTGTGGCGCGCCGGCGCGAACAGAATGACAATCGCCGCAGCCAACACCGCCGTGTTCGGCGTGGCTGAAGACCGCTTTGAAAACATAACGCGATTGCGGCGTACGGCTGTATGGGGCGAGTTCGTGACAGACGTTGCACGAGCCGATCTTGCTCTCGGGCGTGTGACACGCGTAGCAGGTCACGTGTGCTTGAAAGCCGATGGGAATCGATTTACCCGGTCCGCGCGCACCGTGACACGAAGCACAGCCCTCGGCCGGACGGCCCGCACCGTTGTCATGCGCGGCGTGATCGAACTTCATATTAAAACCTTCTTTGAAATTCACAGGGAAAGTTTTCATCGTCGGCGGCGAAGCTCCGAGATCGTTGTGACAGATCGCGCACATCGCTTGATTCTCTTCGTTTGTGAATTGGTTGAGGTGACAGCCGACGCAGGATTCGTGAGCGGCGAAATCCATCTTTAATGAGCGGCCCTCGCGCTTGTGACACGAAGTGCAGTCAAATTGTTTGTGTTCGGGGATCCGGTGCGAAAACGCCTTAAACGTTTTGTCCGAGACGCGCTCCGGCACGGCGTCAGGAAACTCCGACGACGTTATCGTTGGCGAGATTCGCGCTTGTTGTTTGAGACAACTTGCGGCAAACACGACAAACGTGCTGAGAATCAGCAACACCTTTAACAGATTTCTGATGCCGCCGGTTTTTATCATTACGATCAACGTGCCAAGTGGCTCGCCGGAACCGGATAACGCCCGATCGCGGTTGTGTGGCAATAATTGCATTGAAACGCCGCACTGTTTGCCTCGAGCGACGATTCGCGCTTGGCCGTCTCCTCAGTCAGTTTATCACCGTGGCACGCAATGCACGCGAGCACCGGGACGTCGGGGTCTTTCAGCTTTGCGACATCGTCGTTCTGCGAAATGCGCACGTGACAGGTCATGCAATCCTTAATGTGAACGAGATCGCCGCGCTCGTTTTTGTCCATGTGATCGAACTTGAGCGAGTAGCGGCTGAGAAAATTCGTGTCCGAGAATGGTTTTGTAAGAGTGTGACAACCGGCGCAATTGTTTGCGGTCGGTTTGACGCTCGTGTAGTGGCAAGCAAAGCATGACGCGTGCCCGCTCGGCATGTCTTTGAAAAATGCGGGCGTCGGTGCAAAGCTCTCGGTCAGTGCGGCACTAAGCGGCGTCAAATTTTTATCTTTTGGCAGCAGCGGTTCAAACTTCGGCAGCTTCGCGCTTGTCTCGTGACAGATCGCGCAGTTGTTGAATTGCGGCGGCTTGTCATCGGCGATCGTAGTGAAGTTCGCGTTCACAAAATGCGCGACAGCGACATTGTCGCGTCTGTCATCGCTGGCGATGATGTCCTGATGAACATTGTGCGGAAACTTTGTTAAGAATTCGTGCGAGCGATTTTGCACCGGAAACGCGAATCGTGGCCCGCGTCCCGGCCCGACATCGGTGTGACAGCCGAGACAGAACGCAGGTTTGTTGCCGCCGCGAAAGAAATCACGCATATGACAGCTCGCGCAAGCCGCATGGCCGGGAAAATCCGCAACGTCGGGAAAGCCGCGTGCCGAAACCCAATTCGCCGTCGGCATGTTGTGACACGACGCACAATCTTTCTTTTTATGCGCCGCCGTAGCGTGCGAAAACCGATCACGACTCTGAGCCGACGAGCGCGGCAATGACCCAACCGCAAAGATCACGGCGACCAAACCGATCACTAATAATCGCCACCTGTTCTTCGTCATCAGCGACCCTCGATAATTACTTGAAGAAGTTTATGCCCAAAAAGACTCATGGGCAAGAGTCACGCCGACGATCATTCCCAACAGCGTCAAGAAAGAGAGCAGCTTATGCGCCCGATAGCGTCGAGTGCAAGTTTTAACGTCTCAGCAAAATTCATCGCCCAACAAACACAGTGTATTACGCCTTTGCCGCAGAAACAGTTTAGCAAAAGCGTTTTATAGCGTAGAATTTTTCCGGTAGTAAGTCTTATTGTTTGCTCGCTTTCCTCTTCCATGCGTCGGGTGTGAGCTTAGCAGGTGGTTTTATAAAGATATCGGGATCGTATTCAACATTGAACTGAATCGTCAATTTCTCAGTACCGCCTCTCGTGACAGTGTCAGAATATGACATCTCTTGAGGAACCTTTATCCCATCGACATCAACATATTTTGTAAGACGAGCGGTGTGAATATAGGTTTTTCCGTTAGAACTGACATTGTGAAATCTGATTTGAACCGGAAGATAAGTTTTCTTATCCAGAGCAAAATCCACTCGGCGCCCGTCTATGCAGGTTTCGATGAGATATACATCGACGCCATCTGCCTTTTCGGATCTCATGCCGACAATTTCCGGCTTCAGCCATTTGCTTTCCATCAGATAAAGAATCGTGGCGTTCTGATAACCTTTCAAGGTGCGCTCGTGCGGACTTAGCGGTGTTACCTTGGTCGGGCCTTGGCCAAAGTAACCTGTCAAATTCTCGTAGTTCAGCATGCTCACAGTAATCCCAAAAACACTCGCACTTTCATCCGAATACACCCAAACTTTGTCGGGTAAAACAATCAGGGATTCGTGATGGGCGACATACGTCTTTCCTAAAGTTGTTCGAGATTCCTTTACCGAAATGGTTCGAGATTCCTTGATCGATGAATTCAGAATAGTCTCGATCTTATATAGTCGGTCACGGCCTCCTTTAGCTGTGATTGCCATTTCCCATGCTTTAATGGCTCCCGTTTTCGTATCATCTTTCTGAATCTCTTGGGTAGCAACAATTCCTGTCGACCAAAAAAGAAGGCAAATGCACACACACGCTTTTTGAAACACTCTTAGAAGCATTGTACTGGCCTGCTTTTCCCGAACCACAACTACATTTAAGCTAAAAAACATCGTCATTACCTCCTTAGAACCCAAAAATTCTTTTTAGACCTCTGCCTATGCGTTTAACGACGATTGGAGCTCCGTGTAGGGCAGCCGGTAACGCTCCCTCTGCCGGGTTTACACAATCGAGATCCGAATAGACTTTTGCTCGGCCGGTTACTGGATCAGTTTCGCCGACGACAACCTGCAAGCTGCTACTCATACCGCGACTGTCTCTGCCTAGACCCTGCCCGCTCCATTTACGCGATCTGCTATCCACGTTCTTCTTCCCCACTTCGGGATGCAATCCACCCATGCCAGTGTCATAGAGGATTGCCTTATTGGATGCAAGTATAGCGAGAAGGCCTTGCCGGTCCGTCGTATATCCTATGAGACCTTCCGGACTATTCTGACTTTGCTCTTGTTCCCCTATTTTATCTGCAATCCCCGCTTTTTCCTGCGCATCCTTTATCGCATTGGCATCACCGCCATTTTTGTCTTGCTTGCACTTCTTTTTTTCCGGTTGCTGTTGAGGCCGAGCATGGCCACCGCCGCCACGAGTATCAGGTTTCGGATTGCCGTGTGGTCCACCTCCTCCACTACCTTCTACTTTTGTCCATTTACAGTTATATACTCTTGGAAAACCTGGGGCGTCAGCCATATAGCCTATGTACACACAGGTAAGAACCCACGCAAGACCGCTCGGATCGATGTAGTTTGTTGGCTCATTTGCAGCATATGAATAGCGGTTAAAACTCTGCGGATCGCCGATATCCAGAGATCCCAAGTAAGGGTCGGGACGTGTCCACCGCCCTGCGCGGTTTTCATGTTTTCGCCACCAAGTATCGTCAAGACCGGTTGCATCGTCGCGCTCGGTTAATGCATACCGTTGACGCAGTGAATCGTTAATGGCAAAACCCTGAACAGTTCGCTGGCCGATCGTGTTCGGTATCTGCTCGCCGAAGGCTTGATAATCAATTCTCGCAATAACATTCCCGGTTAATCTAGTGATTGTCCGTGTCGAGCCTTGAATATCCTGATGGACGAATTTGACGCCGCCGTCATCTGCTTGATTCAGTCCGCCATACTCTGCGATCATCTTGCCGAAAGCATCATAAATCGCAAATCTCCAAATGTCATTCACTTTTTCCGCGACTTTGTTTCCGGCGGCATCCATCACTGCAAGATTTACGTTCGTATCAGTCGTGGTCGACGATTTTATCATGCGGCCATTTGCGTCATAGGAATATTTGAGACTTCGGAATTTGTTATCTGTCTTAACTTGTCCCGCTTCGTCATAAACAGTGTTTGTATTTGACGCAAATCGATTTGTGCCTTTATGAACATTGCCGTCCTCAATAAACGTCGGCAGCAACGGATTCTGTGAGCTTGGATTTTCAGATGCTTTAAGGTAACGATTTCCAAAACGGTCAAAGCTAAACTTTTGGCTGTAAACCTGTGTATTATTATCTCCATGGTATTCAGTTTCTCTCTCAAGTCTTCCAATCGAATCGTAAATGAACTTTTGTGTGAACTGCTTTGTTGGACTTGACGGAGTGCCGCCGATGTAACTCTCAATCTGCGCTAATTGTCCGTTGTTCTTTGTCGCATCGACAGTATTATCTGCGGGATTGATCTGTCCAAATGAATAATCGTAACGCTGTATGACGGAATTATTTTTTGTCCAAGCCATTTGCTTCATTTGGCCGCGATCATTGTATTGAAGAGATTCGACAATTCCATTACCAAGCGTAATAGCAGATAGACTTCCACCCAAACCCTGATACTGCAAGCCACTTATGTATGTGCGCGTGGCGTCCGCGAGGGCAGACAATCTTCCGTTTGCGTCGTAGGAGTTTGTGACGATGCGTCCTGATGGATATTTCTCACTCACCGACTGCCCAGCGAGATTGTATTCGTATTCAAGATCGTATTGCTGAGAGCCGATCCATTGACGGTGTTTTCTGATACGGCCCACAAGGTCGTAATCGAATTCCGTCTTTGTCGAAGGCGTTTCGCCGACAGCCGCAGTTTCAACTTTTGTAAGCGCTCCGTTATTAAAAAATCCGCTTCGAGCCTGATCGTATGTATAAGTCACAGCCGGTGTTTGATAACCAACCTCGCCCGAATAAGTAACGCCTAAAACGCGATTCAAACCGTCATACGCGAATTGCGTCCTCACGCCGCGAGCATCGTAACCGTCGATTAGCTGTCCTTCGTTGTTGTATTTCAGGACTTTTGTGAATTTGTTTACCGGATCGAGAGACCCTTTGACGCCGTTTATGTCAAGCGTTGCGTCGGCTTCGACTTGTTTCTCGGCAATGAGTCTGGACAACGCATCGAATTTGAATCTGCGTTCTTGTGTTGGTCCGCCTGTTTCTGTCTGCGTGACCTTGGTGAGGTTATCGTTTCCGTCGTATTCGTAATAAGTCGGCTGTAGAGGACTATTCAGATCGCCGAGATTACCGTATGAGTCAGGCTCATCAACGCGAACCGTCCTGCCAAGTGCATCTGCCAACTGCCTTCTCGATTTACCTGCTTGATCCGTTGCGGTTGCGACGAGGCCGTTGTATGTGGCCGAGACGGTTGTCAGATCGGGAAGCGTTGTCTGTAGTGTTCTTCCCAAACCGTCACGCTGCGTGATCTCGCTGAATTTTGTATTTGCCGGGCGCACGTCGGTGAGATTAGCAATCGTGTATGGATTGAACGATTTTAAAGCCCGTCCCATATTGTCGAACTCGACATCGCTCGAAACATATCCGTCCGCCGTCTGCCCGCGAGTCCTGAACTGCTGCCCCGCGCCGTTTGTAAAACTCCAGCTTAAGACGCTTCGCGTCGAGTCGAGGCTGGCGGTTGTTTTTACGTGATAAGGAAACACAGAGTCGTTGTATTCGGTCGCTGTCGTTGCTCCATTCGGGCTATTTGTGCCGATAACACGAAGGTTCGTCGCGCTGTATGTAACGGTTGATTCTTGGCCGTTCTCGTCAGTTGCGGTTTTTACGAGACCGGTGCTGCGATCATAAGTCACGCTCGTCTGAAGTTGCCCGTTGTCCCCACGCTTCTCGGTCACAGGATAAGCATACTCGTTCACTTTGTCGTAAATCCATTCTTTTTCTTTGCAGCAACTCGCACCACTCTCGACCGTGTTTCCGGCGATGTCGCATTTCATCGTTGTAACAACGGCGTTAGTGTCGGTTTCGAGAGTTGCGTCGGAAAATGCCGTGATCTTTGTCAAGTTGCCACGATAGTCGGTTGTAGGATCGTACCCGCCGTCGTTCCAGTTAAACCGCGGGTCATGAGTTTGAATATCGATGTCGTTTCGCTCAAGTAAATTGCCGGATGCCGATCCGCCGTTGTTGTCATATTCGTAAGCCGTTTTTGAAACGACGGTGCTGTTGACGGTTGTTTTTACAAGTGTTGGCAAGCTGAAAAGGCGATTGTTTATCCAACCTGCGCCTGTTTGGTAGGTAGTCTCCGTTTTTCTTAATTCAGTTCCGAGTGAATCTGGCGCGGCAAAATCATGTTCTTTGACGAGCGTCTGATTGTTGTAGCTGTCATATTCAAATATTGTCGCTCGCGTTTGATTGGCATCGTTTGTTTGCTCGACTTTTAGAAGTCTCGGATTTTGTCTGCCGCCCACGCCAGCTTGATTTCCCCAAAATAATTTAGAGTGCTCCCAAATTTTGTAGGTTTGAAACTGAACACTAATAAGTGTCTTCGTAAAAGTGTCAGTAACCAATCCATCATCCCATCCATTGGGCGCAATGTTTGCCCAAGTCTCGGTGATCGTGCCATCGGGCGATGTGATTTTTGATTTTGTTCGATTGATCGTCGTGTCAGTTTCAACCTGGTAGTTCGTAACTGATGGTTGAGCAGTGGTTCTGCCGGCCCAGTCATCGGTTCTGGCGGTGAATCGTGGAACGTCAGTAAGCGGGGCACCAAGAGTCAGAGGATAATTGTATTGAGTTGTCGCTGCCGCTTGACCCTCATTGGTTATAGTTCCGGTTTGGGTAAGACTTGTCGGGTCGCTGACCTGCATTCCGCGCAGATCGGTGATTTTGTAGATCATTCCCCAAGCTGGTGAATATTCATATTTGTATCCAGTATTTGTTCCGGGGAAATACACAAACTTAAGCACATCGGCGGTTGTAGGGATCGTATGATTGGCATTCTGAAATCGCGACGTTGTTGTGTCGAAGTTCATCGTCTCATAGTAAAAACGAACTGTTTGTCTTTCACCTCCACCGTTGAAACCCGGGACGGTTACGCCAACCAATTTGTTTCCTGCATCGTAGTAGAAATTAATACTTCTGTTCAGGGTGTCACGTATATACGAGATTCTTCCGCTCGTATCGTTTGGGCGATACACAATGTAGATAGTATTCCCGTTCCGGTCAGTGATTTTGGTAGGAAAGAAATTATGGCGATTTGTCCAAAGATCAAAACTTGTGTATGTGGCTGAAGAACCATCGGAATATCTCACCGCAACAGTATCATTAAGATATGTGCCATTAGTACCACTCATTGTTGTAACGTCTGCGCGAACAAATGTGCCATCAGTTGACTCGTAGGATCGAGCGTAATTATCCCCAGATACATAAGAAAGTTGATGACGGGTGCCGTCAGGCGAAGTCAGAGATAGGTTGTAGTAGTTTTGATATTTTAGGCTTCCAAGCGTGAGTTTAAAGCCCGGAGCCAACCAATCTCCATCTAAGTTATAACGATACCGTGGCACATCGGATAGTGGTACCGTACGGGTCCAAAGACGACTGTTGTATGACAAGCTTATTCCTGCATCTATTCCACGACCCGGTAGCGAAGCCACGGGAACTTCAAAGTTAAAATTTGCGCTTCCAATGCGCTCCTTAAAGCTGTTGCGTCCC
>JANOGL010000068.1:0-4687 GCA_031405985.1 Acidobacteriota bacterium
AAACAAAAGCGCTCTGTCCGTTCAATTGGTTTGGCGGGGAGTTTGTCCTTGATTCACCGTCGGGCGAGCCGAAGTTATCGTCATAGCTGATAGTTGAAAAGTTGCCGTTAGCGTCAACCAATTTGACTGCATTACCCAAAATATCAAATTGCGAATAGGCAATGACCGCGCCTGTTTGATTTTGGGCATTAGCGTAACTCGTAACTGCCGTGACATTGCCGCGTCTGGTAAAGCCCGTTCCGTAGTTAGTTGCATCGTGCCCGAAAACATTAGCCCTTGATTGCAGCGCAGCGTGTTTCGCGTCCGTGTTGTAATTGTCATACTCAAACTGCGACAACGAGGCCTTTGCGGTCCCATTTATGTCCGACGAAACCCACGCTTGAAGAGGTAAACGCCTAAGGTGCGAACCGGTATGTGAAATGTAGTTTGTATCCGCTACATAATCGGTGTGAGTTCTTCTAAGAAACACTCCTGGCGAGCCTACACCGAAATCATATTCATAAACGTCGGTTTTATTATTAAAGTTATCATATGAAAATTCCTGCATAGACACCTGATTGGTATCCATCAAAGTCGTTACGGTTTTGGTAACCCGCGTGTCAATCGGCGGGGCAGAATCTTGCTCAAAAACTCCCCAGGTAAGCGGAGCTCGCTGATTCCATGTGTGAACTATTCGTTTTAGAACCGTTATTCCGTCATTGTCAAGTACTTCGGTCTGATGCTCTTTTCCTTCCCTCCACGGCTGCCAACGTTGGTATGAGGGGAAGAAGGAATAGACGGGAGTGCCATAATAGTAATGTTTGGAGGCAGCTAACCTCCCATTACTTATGTTAAATTTCTCTACCTGCACATAACCTGCATTATTGAAAGTATGCGGGGGCTGAAAAGATTCGGGTCTGCTAAAAGTCGTTCTGCTTTCTAAGTTAATTCCATCAGCATAAACGCGACTTTCAATTACTCGCCGGTAAACTCCATAAGTGAATATCGACCCGCTTGCAGGGGAATTTATCGCACCGGCCGCCCAGTCGTATTCAGATGCCCCGCCAGTTGGAAACTCAACGCGCGAAAGCTCCCCGTAACTGTTATACCTGAATTGGTAACTTCGGTTGTCCGGTAACACAACAGCCGATATCAGAACGGGATTAAACCAGGTTTGTAAATTCGTAATTTCTGGAAACAGCCCACCCGAACCACCTAAACGTCGAAGCGACTCTCCAGAGCGAAGTATTGCACTTAAGTTAGCTTTTAGAACTCTAATCGTTCGAGGCGCGCCGCCACTGCCAAAATAAGTTATCTGGTCCTCGTTTGTAAGATAGCTGATAGTGACGACTCGACTGAGTGAATCGGTAACTGACGCAAGACGTTTGTAATAAGAAAGTGTCTCGTAAGTAAAATTAAGCGTATTACCATTACGATCTTTCATCCATGATATGTAGCCATTATCTATCCGATAACGCGTCCCATCAGGAAATAGCAGGTACCCTGACGGATGAAATTCCTCATATCCGAGTTGAGCAACAGTTTCATCACCGCCCGCGTCTATAATCTCGGTATCTGACACAAACGTCATCGCCGAGCCGTCAGTTGTTGAGAATACCGTTCCCCGACTCATTCCAGGGCCGCCGCCGCAAGCTGTTTGTCCTCCACCGGGCATCCCCTGAGTGAGTTCATCTCTTAGAACGACCTCACTTCCATTGGCAAGCGTAAAAATCAAGCTGGTATAAGTATTAGAATAATTGTTTCCACAATAAAGCACATTTCCTACTTTGCGTCCTTTCAAAAATCCTGCATGGTAGCTTTGCCTGTCGAGAATGGTACCCGGAGCCGGACTGTACCCGGCGGGATTCTGAAACCACTTGTACCCGGGAGTGTGGATATCAGGATAACCCGACGTACTCTGCGTTCCGATTTCCCAATGTTGTTCAATTGGTAACATCAGCGTATAACCAACTTCTCCCCTCCCGCGACTTTCCAACAACGGCAAACTAAAATTCAGATTGCCGTTATACGGATTGACATCGGGCATGCCGGGTGTTAATCCTGACGGGGTATAGCCGTCTGTTATGCTACTTTGGGAAGTCTGAGCAAAGGAAGTCGAGCAAATGATGAGTCCAAATAATATGATGATAAATATTTTTCTCATTTGATGTTACCTACCTTCTATAAAACGCCGGGACGGGAATGTCGTCGTGCATGCCCCATTGGACTTGGCGGAGTGTGTTGTTGCTGGCGGATTGGCGGATGAACCAGTTGCCGTTTGAGTCGCGCCATGTTGCGATGTCAACTTTGCCGTCGTAGTCGTTTTGGACTGGCTTGTCGGTTGATTGTTCCCAAGGAATGGTGTCGGTCTGTGCGTTGGAGCTTTTGCGCACTATCCAGTTGTTGCCGTTGCGGATTGCGTAGTCTGCACGACCGTCGCCGTCGTAGTCGGCGCTGACAGGCTCGGTGCTTGATTGAGTGAATGTAAATCCTGTGGATGCGTTGTTGCTGCTGTTTATTGAATAGAATGTCGAGTTAGAGCTTCGCCAGACTGCGATGTCGGCGCGTCCGTCGCCGTCATAGTCTGCGGGTGCGGGCGTGTCGGTTGAAAGGCCGTAAGTGTAATAGACGAAGCTCTGATTAGAGCTTTGGATCAAATACCAGGTGCTGTTCGACGGACGAAATACGGCTTGATCGGTTTTGCCGTCGCCATCGTAATCAGCCGGTGCAACCACGTCCGACGAAAGCCCCCAACTCCAAACCGACCACGCTCCGTCGCTGCTTCGCAGGACGTACCATTCGCCTGTCGATGGACGAAATACGGAGAAGTCTGTCTTTCCGTCGCCGTCATAATCACCTTGAACCGGCTTGTCAGTCGGAATACCCCAGCCCTGAGTCACCGCTTGCGAGTTTTGTCCGGCCATAACCCACCAGACCCCAGTCGATGGCCGCCACACCGCCAAGTCAGCCGGCGGTGCAGATAACGCATTCGCGTCTTCGACAGCAAGCAGTCTCGACCCGGCGTATAAGTACTCGACCTTAAGTTGTGGCGTCGGGCTTGGTGGTGGAGCGGTCACGAATGGATTGATCGTGTCAACCCATGATGTCGAGCTTTTACTTGCAACAGTTTCTGCGGCTAGTTTTCGTTTTGCATCTTCGTCGAGGTATTTCAGGCTCGACGCGACGACGGTCATCGCCGCAAGCGCCACAATGCCCACAATCACCCAGTGCCGCTTTACGAACCCAATGAGTCTCGTGGCGCTACGTTCGGGTGACTCTGATGTTAGTTCGGGAGTTTCAACGAGTATTTGTTTTCGTGGATTTTTGCCTTTTCTGTTTTTCGTGGACATATGCCTCTCCGTTTTCTCAACGGGATCGCATGTCCGCCTGAGGGAAGCTGCAAAACAACTGCAAGGGAAATTCTGCTCCTCAAAAACTCAAGGAGAATTTCTTTTGTCAGGAGTCGCTTGCTTCGATGTACTTTCGGAACAAACATGCGTTCCTCTGTCATCTCAAAAGCTAAATTTTTTACTACCTACCTAAACACGTATTCTTTTAGCGCGACACCACTCTAAAGTCAAATGCAGTAACGCTTCGCCGCTCTCAACTTTTTCGTCCATGTCGTCTTTATAGTAAACTAACGAAAATTAACCTTAGCATCTCACGGGAGACGCGTAAAACTATGTCTGTAAAACTCGCCACCAATGCAATTATCTTCGCACTCATCGCAAGTTGTCTTTTTATGTATCAGGAAACGCCCGCACAGAAAAAGCCGAAACAGAAACCGGCCGAGGTAAAGCCGGTGCCGCCGGACATTGCCTACGCCGTTTCGATGACAAAACCGTCAACGCATCTGCTCGAAGTCGAGATGCGCGTAAAATGGACGCAAATGCCGAACTCGCTCGAGCTCAAATTGCCGGTCTGGACACCCGGAAGTTACCTGATCCGCGAGTACGCGCGTCACGTGCAGGATTTTGCGGTGAAAGACGCGACTGGCACCTCGTTGAGCTGGTCAAAGATCAATAAAAATACTTGGGTTCTCGATTGCAAAGGCGTGAAAGAGATAGTCGCGACGTATCGCGTTTACGCGAACGAACTAACCGTCCGAACGAACGAGCTCAATGACGAGCACGCGTTTTGGAATAACAGCGCGTTGCTGATGTTCATAAAGGGCCAGTTGAAAGTTCCGACGACCGTTAGGGTGAACCCTGCAAAGAACTGGCGCGTCGCGACGGGCTTGCCGGCGGTCGATGGCGCTGTGAACACGTTTCGAGCAGCTGACTACGACGTGCTTTATGATTCGCCGTTCGAGGTCAGCGATTTTAAAGAGATAAAATTCGACGTTCAGGGCAAACCGCACCGCTACGTCATCACCGGCGAGGGCAACTACGATCTGAACAAACTCGCCGTCGACACGGCTAAGATCATCGAGGAGAGTTATAAGATTTTCGGCGAACTGCCGTATGACGATTATCTTTTTATCGTAAATCTGCGCGGCGGCGGCGGGCTTGAGCATTTAAATTCGACGGCTTTGCAGTTCAATCGTTTCAACTTCACGACAAAATACAAAGATTTCTTGAGTCTCGTCGCGCACGAGTATTTTCACCTCTGGAACGTCAAACGCATCAAGCCCGACGCGCTCGGTCCGTTTGATTACGAGAACGAAAACTACACCAGGCTGCTGTGGGTTGCCGAGGGCGGAACGGCG
>JANOGL010000089.1:0-2006 GCA_031405985.1 Acidobacteriota bacterium
TCTCGTGCTCGTGTAAAATATCCTCAAGACGCGGAACATGCTCGACTCCTTGTCGCCCGACTTCGCCGCCATGCAGCGTCTCTGACCAGCGAAGATATTTCTTCAACGGCAGATTATGCTCTGACACGCGGTCATAAATCAGCGTCCCGAGCCCATGCGGATCGGTGCTAACCAGTGCATCGCCGCCGTAATCCTTGCCGACTCGAACGATCTCAAGACTATCTTTGGTTGAAAGCAGGGAACACGATACCGTCTCGTCCGTCGCGGCGTACTTTAACAACGCGCCGTTGTGAGTGATGAGCGGAGCATTTAGCTCAAGATCCAATCCGACCGGCTGCGCGTCGCGAAAACGCCGGCCCGTCGCAATCGTGACCAGCACGCCACGCTCTTCGGCGGCTCGAACTGCACTGCGATTCGCGCCAGTAACCTCGCCGCTCGAATTCAGCGTCGTTCCGTCGAGGTCGAGTGCGAGGAGTTTGATCATTGATTAGAGTTTTCTCGCTGTTCTTGCCGTTCCTTTTCAAGCCACTGCTGATACTTGGCCTTGCCTTTTTCAAACTCAGCGGCAGATGCATAGAACCAATGCGAGCCGTCGTTTGCGTCGACATTGCGGACGTAAAAGATGTAATCGTTCGACTGCGGATTTAGAGCTGCGCGGATCGAGCTTTCGGTGACGGATGAGATCGGGCCGGGTGGCAGCCCGGTCTTAATACGCGTGTTGTAGGGCGAATCAACCGCGAGGTCGCTTTTGTGAATAGTGCCATCCCAACGACCGAGCATTTTGGCGATATAGACATTTGTCTGGTCGATGCCGAGCGGAATATTTTTTGCGAGACGATTATTGATGACGCCGGCGACGATCGGGCGTTCGGATTCCACGCTGGTTTCGGTCTCGATGAGTGAGGCAATCGTGACAATTTCATGCGGTGTGCGTTTTAGATTGTTGGCCGCGAGCGTCCATTCGGGTTTCCAAAATTTACGGAACTGCTCAACCATCATCCGAATAATTTCCTGCGGCTTGGCGTCACGCGGTATGTTATAAGTCGTCGGATACATATAACCTTCGAGGTTTTTCGCGTCTGGCGAAATATCGCGGATCAACGTCGTGTCATCCATCATCGCGAGGATCGTTCTTTCGTCGAGCGGCGGTTTGTCAGAACCACCTGCGGTAGCGGGTGGTTTAACAACGACTTTCTCTGCAATCCGTTTTGCAATATCGAACCGTGTATATCCCTCTGGAATGACTAGCTTTATTGTTTGTAATTCGCCTTTCTCGAGTTCCTTCAGAACTTGCAGCGGCGTTATTGGCGATTCGAACTGATATTCGCCGGCCTGCAGCTTGCCAGCGTCGCCGAAAAAACGTAAGTAGTAGTTCGTTGCGGTCGGATTAACGATTATTCCTTCGCTCGTGAGTTTTGCGATTATCTCACGCGGGCTCGATCCCTTTTCTACCTTGATATAATCAGCGGCTCGGCTGTGTTCGTGTGGCTTATTTACCGTGCCGAAGATCCAATAAGACAAACCTGCGACTACGATCACGGCGAGAGCGAGGACGATGAAGATGATCGAAACAATACGCTTCATTTGAAAAACGCGGATCAATTAGCGGCGAGATATTTTCCGATCGTCGAGGTGACGGCTTCGCTGTCAGGCTTTTCCTTTGTGGCGAATCGAGCGACGATCTTGCCGTTTTTATCAAGCAGAAACTTATTAAAGTTCCAACTGATGTCGCCGCCGAAGTCGGGATTCGACTCTTTGCTGGTCAGATAGGTGTAGAGCGGGTGTTGGTCTTTGCCCGTCACCGAGATCTTTGCAAACAACGGGAACTTTACGCCAAAATTTGTTGAGCAAAACTCCTTGATGTCAGCTTCGGTGCCCGGTTCCTGGCCGAGAAAATTGTTTGCCGGAAAGCCGAGAATCGTGAAACCGCGATCCTTGTATTTTTCATAGATCGCTTCGAGACCTTCGTATTGCGGCGTGTAACCGCATTTGCTCGCAACATTTAC
>JANOGL010000097.1:0-1754 GCA_031405985.1 Acidobacteriota bacterium
AAACAAAAAAAAACCGCGGCCCTCACGAGCCGCGGCATGAAAGTCAGTAACTCCTTTGACTTAGAAGTTGAATTTACCCGAGAACTGTATGCGACGTGCAAAGCTCGTTACGGAGTCCCGAATTCGTCCAAAGACAGCTGAGTTCTGCGTCGCGGTCGGCAATCCGAATGATGCAGTGTTTGTCAGATTGCGGGCGTCAACCCGTAGGTCAAAGCTGTAACGCTCTGAGAACTTGAATTTCTTTGACAGCGACATGTCTGTTTGGAACTGACGTGGCGCGATAAAGTAATTGCGTCCCGAGTTACCGAGCTCACCCGGCAGTGGCTGTGAGAATTTTCCTTCGGCCTCGGTGCTGAACCAATACCATGTACCGTTTCGCTCGACAAGGTCGCCGAGATTTCGCGGACAGTTATTACAATTTGCGAACGACTGATTGACATTGCTGAATGTGTTGAGGCCTGAGTAAACCGTAAACGGTCTGCCCGAAGCCCAGTTGAATGTTCCTGCAAGCTGCCAGCCGCCGATCACATAGTCGAGAGCCTTCGATATGTCGGAACCGAAGTGCTTGCCTCGGCCAAACGGCAATTCCGCAACATACGTCGCCTGAATCGCATGACGTCGATCGAAATCCGACCAGGCATAGTTCAGCTTTCGGTTGTTGATATCAAACGGAGTGCTGGACGCCGACTGATTGTTGGCTCGCGATACAATCGTAAAGGTCGGATCGAACGAGCGCGTATCCATCGATTTCGACAACGTGTAACCTAGCTGGAACGCTATTCCCTTGTTCATCCGACGTTTCAGAATCGCTTCGAATCCGTTATAGAACGAATAGTCATTCGTATCCAAGACGTTTAAGGCACCTGTGTACTGCGGGAACCGCTGGAGGAAAAACGCATTGTTAAAGTTAGCAGGGCGACCAATGGTCTGTACGCCTCCGGTTGTATGCTGCGAAACCGCAAGAGCCGCGTTTGCAACGCCTCCGCCAGTATTATTAGCTACCAGAGTATTGGCAACCGCAGTAATGCCACGAAACGTAGTCGTGCCAGCGTTGTTTAGCGGGTCGCCGGTGAAAAGCAGATTGATCAAGCACGAATTTGCGGTTGTATTCGCCCTTAGAGTGTTAAAGGCTTGTAGAAAATTCTCGGGACATCTCGCGTCTCTCGCAAGAATATTCACCTGATTCGAATCATAACCGCCAAACAGATGGAGCCCTTTCTTACCTATGTAATTCAGCTCGAGCACACTTCCAAACCCGATCTCTCTTTGAAAGCCGGCAAACCACTGATGAACCTCAGGATATTGCATATCAGGATCAAGCACAGTGATTGTTCCAGTTGAAAACGCAGGCGGCGTCCTCAACTGAGCAGGAGTTTGCGTTGGGAAGAGATTCGGCAATCCATTTCTAATCAACAAATTCGAAGATCCGATACCGCTAGCCGTCGCTGCAAACGTATTGCCCGGGGCACTCTGGAAAATGCTGTTGGCAAAAACCTGCGACGGGAAACGGTCGTAAGACAACCTGTAATTAGCTCTGATCGACGTCTTGCCGCTTCGAAACGGATCCCATGCAAAACCAATTGAAGGCGAGTAGTTATTGAAATCGTTCTCGAACAATTTACCTTCCGTCCAGCTTAGCGTGTTGGTTGCCGGTGCACCCACGACGAACGGTTGCGTCGCACGTAATATGGGCAGATCAGGCGTGCTCGGGCTTTATTTAACCTCATCCCGAAGTCCGAGATCGACCGTTACAT
>JANOGL010000143.1:0-2559 GCA_031405985.1 Acidobacteriota bacterium
CAATTGGGAGTTAGCATGCGAAACCCTCACGGCTTTCGCGGCGCGAACATCTTGTCATCCAGCTTTACGTTGTGTTTTACGTCGGTAAATGTCGTGACGATGTTGCCGTTGCCTATGTTGTAGGCGGTTGTCTTGAACGCCACTTTTACGCCGTCCATGTCGCGGTAATCGTCGAATGTCAGCGAGTAAGGTATCTTTTGATCGCTCGTGCTCGACGTGATCACGCCCTCGCGTTTTCTGAGTAAGAAAGTCTTTGTCGAGTAAAACTCGGTGTAAGCCGTGCCTTTGTGCGGCGTAAATTCGACGATCCAACATTCGTCATCGCCAACCTTGCCCGTGCGCTTTATCACGACGGATTTGAACAGCGTTTTCCAATCCAGAATGCCGTAAAATGCGTTTGCGAGCTTTACGTCGTCGAGCCGCAGACCGGTGTATTTTTCGGCCGGTGCAAATGAATATGCCTCGACTCCTTCGCGGCCGTCGAAGTATTCCCACCCACGGGCGATCTTTTTGCCGAGAGCGGTCATGGTGGTTTCGGTGGCGGACATGTCCGGCGCCTTCGAGTAAACTTTGCCGTAGCCCTGCACGCCTTGATTCTCCAGATCGACCGTAAATGTCGTCACTCGCGAGGTCAGCTTGCGCCAAGCTGTGTCGCCGCCCGCGGCATCGATGGCTTTTTGCATCAGCTCGTCGGCAGTGATCGTCGGCTTGTCCTCGCTCTTTTCATCAAGGCGTTTGAACTCGAATTCGCCCTCCGGCTGCGTGACGACGACGCTCATTAGTTTGCCCGCGGCGTCACGTTTTGCCTTGAGCGAATACGCGTCGGGCAGCGGCGACATTGAAAAGGTGTCTTTAGTCTTTTCGTTCAAAGCATAGGGCGGTTGCGAGCCGATATTAAAAGTCACTTTTCCATCAGCCTCTTTGATCTCGATCGTTCCGCTACTGTCCGGCATCGAGTATTTCCCAATTAACTCTTTTGCGGCATCTGCGTTCTTAGCGTCGGTCGCGCCGTTCGTTTTTACACGCGGCAAAGTGTAATTGCCCTGCGGCTGTTCGAGATAGGCTTCGTTATCTTTGAACGTTAAAAAGAACCCTTCGGGCGCGCCGCTTAGTTTGTATTTGCGCCCACCGACGTTTTCAAGCGGATAAACGGGTTGGCCAGGCACGTGAGCACTCAGCTTTCCGTCGGTGAATTTGATCTCGATATCGATACCGGCGACCTCGAGTCTGTATTTACCCGCTTCTTTATCAGCCGATACCGCATTATCAACGCCAGTTTTTGCGGCTTCGGGTTTGGCGAGAATATTTTCCCAAATTATCGGCATCAGATCATTGCCGAGCGACGACGCGGTCACATTTGTGAGCATGACAAAGCCGAGCCTTTTCTCAGGTATCATCGCAACGAGCGAATTAAAACCGTCGATATTTCCGCCATGCTCAACGACGGTGAGGCCGTTCCATTTTCGCAGCATCCAGCCGAGGCCATAATTCACCGTACCCGCCGCGTTCATCTTCATCTGCGGTTTTAGCCATTCTTCAAAACCTTTTTCAGAAACCAGTCGCTTGCCGCCCGCCGTGCCGCGATTCAACACAAATCGCAGCCATTCGGCCATATCCCGCGCGCTCGAGTTGATGGAACCGGCCGGCGCGACCTGATCGATATCGCGATATGGCCGCTGCTTCGTCTCTTTTGTATCGAAGTTGTAATCATAACCGCGCGATCGATCGCGAGCCTTCGACATTTTTTTCATAGACATCGTGCTGTTTGTCATTCCGAGCGGCTTGAAAATACGTTCGGGCACAAACTTTTCCCACGCTTGCTTTTGCGCCTGTGTAACGAGTTCGCCGGCCGCGGTGTACATGATGTTCTGATACTGAAACTTCTCGCGAAGTTTCGCCGTCGGTTTCGCCTGCGCCGCGACCTGAATAAGCTCAGCCCGAGTAAGTCTGCCGGTTATCATCGCGAGATCGGTACGGTTAAGTCCCGACGTGTGAGACATGAGATCGCGGATGGTGATATTTTTGTCCGTCTCCGGATCGTGCATTTTAAAGTAAGGCAACAATTTCTTTGGTGAATCGTCAAGCGACAGCTTGCCTTCGTCAGCGGTCATCAACACTGACAAAGCCGTAAAAGCCTTTGTCGCCGACCCGATCGCAAACTGCGTGTCGGGCGTGACTGCGATCTTGTTCTCAAAATCTTTGTAGCCGAGACCTTTCATGTAAATGATTTTGTCTTCGTGAACGATCACGAGCGACATGCCCGGAATGCCAAGCTCCTTTCGCCGTGCCTCGACTTTTTCCTCGATTGTTTGAAGTTGCTTCGAGTAATCGACACCAATGGCCTGCGACGCGGCTTGCGAATAGCCGAACTGCTCCAAGGCGGCAAACTGAATTGCAAAAAGCAAAAGCAGCGATAGAAAGGCTTTAGGCGAGGTCTTTATCATAGGTTCTCCAGAGTTATAATATTCCAAGTTCGATACGGCCGATTATTACACAAAGTTCTGTTTGTGATCGACATTTCGAACGTAGGAGAAAAATATGCGTAAAGTAATTTTTGGC
>JANOGL010000159.1:0-3559 GCA_031405985.1 Acidobacteriota bacterium
GGGCATTGTCGCCGAATATTCGAGCGTGAAGTTCGCTTTGGTAAGCGGCGGCGCGTTATGTATTATCGCAGTGATTCTAACGGCCCTGTTAATGCCGAAATTTGCAACCTACGACGGACGCGAAGGCGTGAAACAACGCGAGATCGAAGAAGCCGAGCGGGCTGAGATGATGCGAGTTTCTGAGTCGGGGTTTTAGTCACACAGAACACAGGAAGATATTATTAACCACAGATAGACACGGATAAACACAGCTAAGACAAGATTGTTTCAACACACATCTGTGTCCATGCGTGTTTATGCGTGGTTAAGTTTTCTCTTCTCTTTGTCCCCTGTGGCAAAATGCTTTTATGCCGATAATAAAAAAACGCGAGATCGAAAATCTCGAACAGATGAGCAGCGAAGAGCTGCGTGGATTTATCGACTCGTTGCCCGCAGGCCAGCAAACGATCAGCGACATGCTCGATTTTATCGAGGACGAACTGTACGAAAACGTGTGCGATCACCACCTGCAACATGCGATGCGTTTTATGATGGAGAACCGGCTAGACTTTCCGCGACTGACCTCTTGGCTAAACGAAAACGGCGGCTATTGCGACTGCAAAGTCATGGCCGAGATCGCCCCGGCATGGCGGGCGAAGTTTGGCGATGATTAGTTTGGCATTAAACTGTTGAGCAGGGAGACTGAAGTTATGAAAAAAATCTTGAGCTTAGTTGTGCTGATTTTGTTTGCCGCTATCGCTGCGTCAGGCCAAACTGCCGCCGCAAACGCAAACATAAAAACCGCGATATTAAAACTGGATGAAGCGAATAATACTGCAAAGATAAAAGGTGATGCAACTGCGCTTCGTACACTTTATGCAGAAGATTTCGTCGCAATAAATGCAGGCGGCGGAAAATCCAATAAAGCTGACCAGATAGATTTTTATGCCGCCGATGGTTCCGTGATGGCTATTCATCAAACCGACGATGTCAGTGTTCGCGTGATCGGAAAAGCTGCGATTGTGACCGCCAGACTTAAATATCTGTACAACTCGACAATGGAAAACCAAAACGTGAGATGGATGCGATACACGCGGATCTACGAGCAGCGTGGAATCGCGTGGGTGATCGTCGCCGAGCATTTTGTTTTTACTACAGATCCGAACGCGAAAGTTAATTAAGACATGCCTTCAGGTATCGTCCGGTAAACGAACTTTCCACCTTCGCGATTTTTTCCGGCGTGCCGGTTGCGACTACTTCACCGCCGCCGATGCCGCCTTCGGGACCGAGGTCGATGACGTAATCGGCCGTTTTTATCACGTCCATGTTGTGTTCGATCACTAGCAAGCTGCCGCCGCTGTCGATGAGCGCGCGAAAGGCGGCGAGCAGTTTGTTTATGTCGTCAAAATGCAGGCCGGTCGTAGGCTCGTCGAAGATAAATAATGTTTTCGACGCAGTTTTTTGCGCGAGGTGCGAGGCGAGCTTTACGCGTTGAGCTTCGCCGCCGCTCAAGGTTGTGGCAGATTGACCGAGCCGCAGATAACCGAGACCAACGGCGTCGAGAACTTTTAAGCGATTGACGATTTTGTTTGCTTCTTTAAAAAAGAAGATCGCTTCGCGAACAGTTAATTGCAGGGCTTCGTGAATGTTCTTACCTTTGTGTTTCACGTCGAGGACATCCTTTTGAAAGCGCATTCCGCGACAGTCTTCGCAGGTTAATTCGACGTCGGCGAGGAACTGCATCTCGATCGTCACGGTGCCGCTCCCCTGGCAAATCTCGCAGCGTCCGCCCGGCACGTTGAACGAAAAGTGCGACGCGTTGAAACCTTTCGCTTTTGCGCCGTTAGTCGCGGCGAAAACTTCGCGGATCGCGTCGTATGCCTTGATGTAAGTCACCGGATTCGAGCGTGGTGTGCGGCCGATCGGCGACTGATCGACGAGGATCACGTCGTCGATATTCTCGCCGCCTTTGATGTCCTTAAAAAAACCGACGTGACTGTTCCACTCGCCGCGTTTCTTCTTGAGGCCTGCGTAAAGAACGTCGTGCACGAGCGTCGATTTGCCCGAACCCGAGACGCCCGTCACGCACACGAGCATGTCGAGCGGGATCTTGACCGAGATGTCTTTCAGATTGTGCTCGCGTGCTCCGACGATCTCAATCTTGCGCTTCGTCGCCGTGCGACGCTTTTGGGGAATCTTTATCTCGGCATCACCACGCAGATACTTTGCCGTCAGCGAAGTTTTATTTTTTAGCAGCCCGGCAAAATTGCCGTCGTAAACAAGCTCGCCGCCGAATTCGCCTGCATTGACGCCGATGTCGATAACATTGTCGGCGGCACGCATCGTTTCTTCGTCATGCTCGACGACAATCACCGTGTTGCCGATATCGCGGAGGTTTTCAAGGATCTTTATCAGCCGCGCATTGTCACGCGGATGCAAGCCGATCGAGGGCTCGTCCAACACATAAAGCGTGCCTACGAGCAATGAACCAAGGTTTGTTGCAAGCTGTATCCGCTGCGCTTCGCCGCCTGAAAGCGTTGCTGCGAGACGGCTAAGCGTCAGATAGTCGAGGCCGACATCGACTAGGAATTTCAAACGCCGACGAATTTCGAGCAATAATTTGTCGGCGATCTGCGAGCGTTCCGCGTCTAATTCGAGGTCATCGAAAAATTTGTGAGCGTCGATCACCGACATCTCGACGACATCAGGCAGCGACCGTTCGCCGATCTTTACATCGCGTGCTTCCTGCCGGAGCCGCTGTCCGTCACAGTCGGGGCAACGCGTGTAACCGCGATATTTTGCGAGAAAGACGCGGACGTGCAGCTTGTATTTCTTCGTCTCAAGCCACTTGAAAAAACCTTTCAACCCGCGCCAATCTTCGTCGCCATAGATGATGCAATTCTGTTGAAAGTCAGGGAGATCGGCGAATGGTTTTGTTATATCGATTTTCGCCGATGCGGCGTATTGTAAGAGATCTTTCTGTGCCCACGCGTGAGCGGGCCGAGAGAACGGATCGATCGCACCGTCTTTCAACGACAACAGCGGATTCGGAATCACCAGATCATAATCGACGCCGATCGTGTTACCAAAACCCTGACAAGTCGGACACGCGCCGTAAGGCGAATTAAAGCTAAACAACGTCGGCTCCGGTTCTTCGTAACGCGTGCCGTCGTACTTGCAGATGTATTGGTCGGAGAATTTTAGTTGTGTGCCGTCAGTCGTCTCGATCACGGCGGCGTGGCCTTCGCGAAAACATATTTCCAGCGAATCCACGAGACGCTGGCGAATATCGGCGCCGGTTTTTAAGCGATCGATCAAAACGAATGTGTTTTCAAAATCGTCAAACTCGTAATCTTCGGGTCGCGTGAGCTCGATCATCTCGCCGTCGCGAAACAGACGGGAAAATCCCTGCTGCAAGAGCGAAATGAGGAACGCTTGCGTGCTGAGATTTTCGCCCTTTCTCGAACTAGTTAATTTCCCGGCGGTACCCTTACTCCGTGCGGGCTTCCGCAACTTTGCGTCTTCGCGGGAAACTTCTTCCTGTATAGGGAATAGAACGTAGAAGCGCGTATCTTCTTCG
>JANOGL010000178.1:0-6350 GCA_031405985.1 Acidobacteriota bacterium
ATCGCGTTGGAACCATCTACGGCATCTGGGCAAGTAATATGAACAGCGACGAATTCGGTAAGATCGAGGCCGATTTGGATCCCAAGATCGCTGCCAATTTCGACAAGATCATTCAGAACGACGCGTTGTTTAAACGCATCGAGGCTGTTTACAACTCGCCGGCTAAGAAACGGCTGACCTCTGAGCAGCAGCGTCTGACGTGGGATTATTACACGCGTTTCGTCCGTTCGGGGGCAAAGCTCGACGCTGCAAAAAAGGCTCGCCTGTCGGAGATCAACCAGTCGCTGGCAAAGCTCTTTACAAAATTCAGTCAGAACCTGCTCGGCGACGAAACACAAAAGTTTTTGTTGATCGAAAACGAAGAGAGCCTTACCGGTCTGCCGCAGTCTCTTCGCGACGCCGCGGCGGCCGCGGCAACGGCCAAAAAGCTGCCGGGCAATTGGATAATCCGTAACACGCGTTCGTCGGTCGATCCGTTTCTTACTTATTCGGACAATCGCCAACTTCGCGAAAAAGCGTGGCGGATGTTCATAAATCGCGGCGATAACGGTGACGAGCGTGATACAAATTCAACTATAACTGACATATTGAAACTCCGCGCTGAGCGCGCAAAATTACTGGGCTTCGCGACCCACGCCCACTGGCGTCTCGAAAATACGATGGCAAAAACGCCGGAAAGAGCGATGGAGCTGCTTGAACGCGTCTGGCCCGCGGCCGTTGCTCGCGTTCACGAAGAGGTCGCCGATATGCAGGCGCTCGCCGACAAAGAAAAAGCCGGCATAAAGATCGAGCCGTGGGATTATCGCTATTACATGGAGAAGGTTCGCAAAGCGAAATACGATCTCGACAACAACGAGGTCAAACAATATCTACAGCTCGACAAAATGCGCGAGGCGATGTTTTGGATGGCGGGCGAGCTCTTCGGCTTTAGCTTTTCTAGAGTAACAAATGTGCCAGTGTTCCATCCCGACGTGACGGTTTACGAGGTCAAGAACAAAAAGACAGGCAAGCATATCGGCCTTTGGTACTTCGACCCTTATGCGCGTGACGGCAAGCGTTCTGGTGCGTGGATGAACGCGTATCGCAATCAATACCGCTTCGACAAAGAAATTACGACTATAGTTTCGAACAACTCGAACTTTGTTAAGGGTAATCCGGGCGAGCCCGTGCTGATCTCGTGGGATGATGCGGAGACGATGTTTCACGAATTCGGCCACGCACTGCATGGCCTGTCGTCAAACGTGACTTACCCAACACTGTCCGGCACAAACGTCGTCCGCGATTATGTCGAATTCCCTTCGCAGATTCTAGAACATTGGGTTTCGACGCCTGAAGTTTTGCAACGCTTCGCTCTTCACTATCAGACCGGCAAGCCGATTCCCCAATCGCTCGTCGATAAGATCAGAAAGGCCGAAACGTTTAACCAAGGCTTTGCCACGACTGAACTGCTTGCCAGCGCGCTTATCGATATGAAACTCCATCTCGCCGGCGACATCCCGATCGACCCGGACAAATTCGAACGCGAAACGCTAGCTGCGCTAAAGATGCCGAGCGAACTCGTCATGCGCCACCGCACCCCGCAGTTCGGTCACGTCTTTTCAAGCGACGGCTATTCGGCTGGATATTACAGCTATTTGTGGTCGGACGTTTTGACGGCGGACGCGTTCGGCGCATTTACGGACGGCAAAGGACCGTATGACAAATTGGTCGCCGCGCGTTTGAAGAGATACATATTCTCTGTCGGCAACACGATCGACCCAGCTGAGGCGTATCGCAAGTTCCGCGGCCGCGATCCGGACGTCAATGCGCTGATGAAGAAACGCGGTTTTCCGGTTACAAAACAATAAAAAATAATAGCCGCAAAAAGGCGCAAAATACGCAAAAACACAGATCTTATCTTTTGCGTATTTTGCGCTTTTTTGCGGCTATATCTTAATTCCTAAGTTACGCATTCGGCGGTAGAGATGACTACGATCAACGCCCATGTTTTCGGCAGCTTTGGCGACATTCCCGTCAAATTCGGCGAGTTTGTGCAGGATAAATTCACGTTGATACGCGTCGGTCGCGTCTTTGAATGTTGGGAAACGAAAACTGATAGCCGGCAAGTCGGATGTTTCGGCCGCCGGCAGATCGCCAGCATCGATCTTTTTCTTCGACGACATTATTACGATGCGCTCAATAGTATTCTTTAATTCGCGGACATTGCCCGGCCAGTCGTAATCGCCTAACTGCTTGATCGCATCATCGGAAAATTCTTTTTCCTTCTTTCCGTAATCTGCAGAAAACCGCTTATTAAAATGTTCGATGAGCAGCGGTACGTCTTCGCGACGTTCGCGCAGCGGCGGCACCTGAAACGGAATCACATTCAGCCGGTAAAAAAGATCGGGACGAAAATTACCGTTCTCAATGAGCGAGTCAAGCGGTTTGTTTGTCGCCGAGATCACGCGGACATCGACCGAGACGGGCGTGTTGCTGCCGACCGGCTCAAAACGCTGCTCTTCTAATACACGCAGCATCTTTGCCTGTACGCTTGGCGACATGTCGCCGATCTCATCGAGAAAAAGCGTTGCGCCGTCGGCGATCTCAAACTTACCTTTCTTTGCTTTCGTTGCACCAGAGAATGCTCCCTTTGCGTGACCGAAAAGCTCGCTTTCGACCAATTCTTCAGGAATCGCCGCTGAATTTATTTCAACAAACGGCGAGGCTTTGCGTTTTGACTGCGAGTGAATTGCGCGGGCAACAAGCTCCTTGCCCGTCCCGCTCTCACCTGAGATAAGCACGCGGCCATCGGTCGGCGCGACGATGTCGATCTGCTTGCGAAGAGCGCGCATCGCCACAGATTCGCCGACCATTACATAATTTTGGGCAAGCTCGTTTTGGAGCTGCTCGTTCGCACGCTCGAGCTCGCGAATGTGAATTGCGTTCTTTACTGTAACGACGGTGCGTTCGAGACTGAGCGGCTTTTCGATAAAATCGAAAGCGCCGAGCTTTGTCGATCGCACAGCCGTCTCGATATTTCCGTGGCCCGATATCATCACGACTGCCGCGTCGTTGCCTTCTTCTTTCAACATTCGCAGGGTTTCGAGGCCGTCGATACCGTCGCCGAGCCAGATGTCGAGCAAGATGCACGCATAATGATGTGTGCGAGCTTTTTCGAGACAACCTTCGCCGGTCGCAACTGCCTCGACGGCAAACCCTTCGTCCTCGAGCACACCGCGGAGTGTGTCCCGAATTCCCTGTTCGTCATCAACTATGAGAATTGTGTTCGTCATCCGCTAAAAGTTTACGGGAAGCTCAACAATAAACCTTGCCCCTCTCGGCTGGTTTTTGACTGCGTGAATTCGGCCGTGGTGTTCCGCGATTATACGCTGAACGATCGCAAGGCCAAGCCCCGTCCCGCGGCCTTTTGTCGAAAAGTACGGCTGAAACAATTTCTGTAAATTACTGGGCGAGATACCTTTGCCATTATCGGCGACCTCAGCGACAACGATGTCACGGGCGGTGTCATGCCGCGTCGTGATCGATATCTGCCCTGCCTCCTCACCGAACGCTTCAAAGGAATTATCAATCAAGTTTATAAAAACACGTTTCATCTGCTCAGCGTCGATCATTATCGCAGGCAGATCCTTCCCACGGTCGAACTCGAACTCGACGCCGCCCGAGCGTCCATCAACCGCTGCGACCGCTTGATCGACGACTTCGTTAAGGTCGCCTAATTCCAAGACGGCCTCGGGCAGGCGCGCAAAACGCGAAAATTCATCGACCATCGATTTTAGCGACGTCACCTCTCTGAGAATTGTATCGGTGCTCTCGTGAATAACCTCGCTTATCGGACCTCTGTCATCAATGCGTTTGCCGTCACCGTTGTCGCGGTGACCGGAACGGTCAAATCGTTTTGCTATCCGTTCGGCGGAAAGTTGAATCGGTGTCAGCGGATTCTTAATTTCGTGAGCCATGCGGCGAGCGACTTCTTGCCAGGCGGACGCACGTTGAGCGGTGATGAGTTCGGAAAGATCTTCGATAACGAGTACGACGCCGCTGTCGGCAGGCAATTTTGTCGCGGTCAGCGCGACGGTCAGGTCATCGCCTTGGCCGTTCTTATGAAAGACAATTTGCTCCGCGGCATGCCCGACACGTGCGGCGCGATTGAGAAGGCGTTCAATATTCCCACGGTTTTCACCAGATAACAATTCATCCAAAGTAACGCCAATGCATTCGTCTCTTTCTTTGCGGAAGATCGACGACGCTGTTCCGTTGATCGTCGTCACCCGCAAGTCGGCATCGAATGAGATCACGCCGGTCGGCAGTGATTCGAATACGGTTTCGATATATCTGCGGCGGTCGGCAAGCTCTTTTGCATTTGCTTCGAGCCGGGCGGACATATCGTTGAACGCATTCACGAGAATTCCAAGTTCGTCCTCGGCGAGAACATCGACACGGTGACCGAAATTACCCGCGGCTATCTCGCCGGCGCCCTCAGCGAGCGCTTTTATCGGCGTCGTCAGGCCACGAGCAACGTAAAACGCGATCCACGTCGACGCGAAGATCAGTAAAAAAGTCAAAACTCCAAGCGTCAACAGCGCAACGCGACGAATGTTGTTCTGTTCCTGTCCAAGTCGGTCTAGTTCGGCGAGTGAATTATTGATCGACGGCTGTTCGAGATTACGTGCCTGTTGAATGACGCTTTGCGGTATCTGCGAGAACCAGCGGTCGAGCGCGCGGTTCATAAACAGATACGAGAACGCCGCCATCGCAATAATCGGCAGCAAACTTACCGCAAAAAAGTAGATCAGCAGCCGAGTCTTGATCTGCGCACCCATCTGGAACGTGCGGCGTTCGCGAACGAGCTTGATGATGCTCCGCAGAAAGATAAACGCAAAGACAATGAACGCAATAAAATTCAGCGACGAGAGCGCGTAGAGCAGTATTAGGTCGCTCGACGATTCGATGGTGAAAGTCTTCCATAAACTCGTCGACTGCAGCAGCACGAGCAGCACGAGCGACGCAAGCATCAACGTACCGACGATCCACGGTGTTTTGCGCCGACGTAGCTTTGTCTCATTGAATCCCACGGATGCAATTTTAGCATAGCCAGTCAGAACCGCCTGCGTAAGCGGGCGGTCAGTTCCGTCAAACCGCCAAACAAACTGGCCGCCCCCTGACGGAGGCGGTTCTGACCTCTGTGCTAAAATCTCGAGAACACAATGAAGAGAATCTTTCTCAACGATCAAGGTATTTTGCGCAGCGGCTGGCGGGCGGCGGTTTTTCTCTTTGCGTTTTTTCTCGTCGGGTCCGTACTGATCGTTATCTCGATAAATGTGATCACGGTAGTGCCTGCGGGCGAAACGGCGTCGGCACAATTACCGGTGGTAATTCCGTTTGCGGTCTCGACTGTTATTGCGCTCGTGTTCGGCTGGTTGTGCGCAAAGGTTTTCGAGAAGCTGCCTTATCACTCGCTCGGCGCATCGTTCGCAAACGGTTGGTTCGCGCATCTCGCGTGGGGTTTGGCGGTCGGCGCGGTCACATTTCTCCTCGCGATAATAATTACCGTCGCGTCCGGCAGTATCAGCTTCAGTTTTAACGCCGCGTCGGCCGGGCAAGCGATTGCGACGACGCTACTTACTACGTTTGTGATCTTTACTGTCGCTGCGGCGTCCGAAGAGGCGTTGTTTCGCGGCTATCTGCTGCAAACTTTTGCGCGCTCAGACCTGAAATGGTTCGGCATTGCGATGACGTCTGTATTATTCGCTTTCGCGCATAATCAGAATCCCGGCGCGAATCCACTTGCTCTCGCTAACACGTTGCTGGCAGGCGTTTGGTTCGCCGTGGCGTACTTCAAAACTCGCGATCTGTGGTTCCCGTTCGGCATTCATCTCGCGTGGAACTGGCTGCAAGGTCCGGTCTTTGGAATATCAGTCAGTGGAATCACCGGTTTCGCGCCCGATCCTCTTTTGCGCGCCGAGGATGTCGGCCCCGCGTGGCTCACCGGCGCAAACTACGGCATCGAAGGCGGCGTCGCTTGCACCGTCGCTCTAATTATCTCGCTTGCTCTCATCCATTACCTGCCAGGCTTTCGTGCCAAGCAGACTTAACCGCAGATAACACAGATAACGCAGATTAAAAACAAATTATTTGCTTTCTTTATCCGCTTCATCTGCTTCATCTGCGGTTAATCAACGCTAAGCTACCTGTATTTTGAAACTTATATCAACCGCCTTCGCCGAGTGTGTGATGCGTCCGACGGAGATGAGGTCGACACCGGCTTCGGCAAACGAGCGGACGCGGTCTAGATCCATGCCGCCCGAGGCCTCGATCAGTACTTTCGGGTTCATGTCACGCGCCATCTGGAC
>JANOGL010000203.1:0-5263 GCA_031405985.1 Acidobacteriota bacterium
GTTCGCAACATAAGCCGCGACGACGGCTGTCGCGCCCATAAGCATTCCGCCATAACCGGGCACCGCAGTGAACGCCGTCGAGCGTTCCATCGTTTCGCGTATGTATTTGAGATTGTCGATGGCTCGATCGCTTAGATTTACAGGCTCGTTTTGCGGTTCATCACTTTTATGAAGCAGGCTCGTTTTCGCCATATCGAGGTTTATTAAATATCAAGTAGTATCTTTTGTCAAGAACTTTGTAGTATAAAGTAGATAGCCACGAATGCACGAATTAAGACAATGCAGTGTTTCAAAAATTGTTGGACTGATCGGTATTCGTGCACTATTGCCGAATTATTTCTTTTGCTTATTGACCTTGTCGCCAAGATTTTCGAGAGGAACTGCTTTTGGATCAGAGGTAAGATAGGTCAGACGCTTGCCTTGCAGGAGAAAATCTTTGCCATTCCATTTATAAACCGTGCGGGTGAAATGCGTCGGGCAGCATATCTGTTCGAGGTCGTCACCGATGCGACCTGTCTCGGTTTGGCCGAGAAGGAAACGATCTTGTCCGTAAAGCTCAACGACGAGATTGCCGCCCTCGGCAAAAATATTCTTCAGTCCGCCATCGGCGCGATCGCCGGTTCGAAAAGGCCAGATCAACTCCGGTGCGCCGTTTTTCCAGCTAAACACGTAAACGATCTGCGGTATCGCCGAACCGCCGGTTTCGATCTTTAAGATGACGACCGCCTCGTCGTCTCCGTCACCGGTCACGTCAAAAAATTTGGTCGCAACGAGTGTCATGCCGATGCGCCGGAGACTTGTCGCATCATCTTCTTTGTCTTTGTCTTTGTCTTTATTTTTTGTTTTGTCGGTTGTCCTACCGTTCTCATTTACTTCGATCGGGTCAACGCGGCCATTTGTTAGCGTGATCTCGTCCGTGCCGTCCGGATTTTGCCATCCACGCGGTAGTTCGTAGGTGTAACTGCGAAAATCAAACTTTGCCAGCGGCGATGTTGAAGAAATGTTGCGGTCATCGAGCAATTCCGACTGTAAATTTGGTATCGCGGGCGTGGCCGGCGCCTTGGGTGTTGGTTCTGGCACGAGTGACGCTACGGTTGGTGCTGGGTTCGAGTTGGTTTCTACACGTGAACTACAGGCCGCGAATGCGACTGTTGCGAAAAATATCACTGTAAGGCAACGAATCATCGTCTTTTGGCCGGAACGCAGGCGCCCTCGCCTGCAAACGCCGGTTCCTGCGGCGTGAAGTCACCTATTATTGGGCAACTTGAGAATTCACCGCGAACGTCAGCGTCCTATTGGACACTTGCAGGCGAGGGCGCCTGCGTTCCCGGCAAACGTGCCTTCCGCAATTAGGCGCGCGTCAAGCTCCGATATTTTATCCGATGCGGCTGGTCGGCGTCGTGGCCGAGGCGGCGCTTCCTGTCTTCTTCGTACTCGCTGTAATTGCCGTCGAAATACTCGACGCGGCTGTCGCCTTCGAAGGCGAGAATGTGCGTCGCTATGCGGTCGAGAAACCATCGGTCGTGGCTGATGACGACTGCGCAGCCTGCGAAATTCTCAAGAGCGTCTTCGAGCGCACGCATCGTGTTGACGTCGATGTCGTTGGTCGGTTCGTCGAGGAGCAGGACGTTAGCACCGGTTTTGAGCATTTTTGCAAGATGAACGCGGTTGCGTTCGCCGCCCGAAAGCTGGCCGACAAATTTCTGTTGATCGGCACCGGAAAAATTGAATTTCGAAACATACGTTCGAGCGTTCATCGTCCGCGTTCCGAGCGTGACGTTATCGAGCCCATCGGCAATCTCGTCAAAAACGGTCTTTTCGCCATCGAGGCTGTCACGCGACTGATCGACGTAGCCGAGCTTTACCGTTTCCCCTACCTTAAAAACACCGCCGTCGGCATTTTCTTGGGCCGTAATAAGGCGAAACAGCGTCGTTTTGCCTGCACCATTCGGGCCGATAACGCCGACAATACCGCCTTTAGGCAGTGAAAATTCGAGATCTTCGAACAGAACGGTGTCGCCGTACGCTTTCGAAACCTTGTGCGCCTCGATAACAACATCGCCGAGCCGAGGGCCGGGCGGAATGTAGATCTCGAGGTCATCGGCTCGCTTTTCTGATCGGCTCGCGACCATTTCTTCGTAGTCGTTGATGCGTGCCTTTCCCTTTGCATGACGGCCCTTCGGCGACATTCGTATCCACTCAAGCTCGCGTTCCAGTGTCTTTTGCAGCTTGTCCTCGCTGCGTGCTTCCTGCGCGAGCCGCGTTCCCTTTTGCTCAAGCCAAGAAGAGTAATTTCCTTGGTACGGTATGCCCTCGCCGCGATCTAATTCAAGTATCCAACCAGCAACATTGTCGAGAAAATACCGGTCGTGGGTTACGGCGATGATCGTGCCCTCGTATTTTTGAAGATGCTGCTCAAGCCACCCGACCGTCTCGGCGTCGAGATGGTTTGTCGGCTCATCGAGCAGCAGAATGTCGGGCTTTTGCAGCAGCAGTCTGCAAAGTGCGACACGTCGTTTTTCTCCACCGCTTAGAGTGCTGATGACCGATTCCGGCGGTGGGCAGCGCAGCGCGTCCATCGCCATCTCAAGCCGAGCATCGAGGTCCCACGCATCCGCATGATCAAGCTTTTCCTGCACTTCGCCTTGCCGCTCGATCAACTTCGCCATCGCGCCGTCATCCATCGGCTCGGCAAACTTGGCATTGATCTCTTCGAATTCTTTTAACAGATCGACGGTAGATTGCACCGCTTCTTCGACAATCTGCTGGACGGTCTTTGTCTCATCGAGCTTCGGTTCCTGTTCGAGATAGCCGACCGAGTAGCCCTTCGAAAAAACCACCTCGCCGTTAAATTCCTTGTCCGTGCCCGCGATGATCCGCAACAAGCTCGACTTACCCGCGCCGTTGAGGCCGAGCACGCCGATCTTCGCACCGTAAAAGAACGACAAGTAAATGTCCTTCAGTACCGGTTTTTTGTCGTAAAACTTACTGACCTTGACCATCGAAAAGATGATCTTGTTTGGTTCGTTATTGCTCATAAGAAAAGGTAAAGATTATAGTTTTGACAAATCGAAACGCAAACCGACGCGGAAAGATCGTGGCGTTCCTACCGTTCGAACGGGCGTGCGGCCGATATCGTAGCGCGCGTTGAAAAGGTTCTCGATCGAGATGAACGCCGCGACGAAGTACGGAAATTGGTACGAAAAGCGAGCGTCGGCCACTGAATACCGTCGGAGCCGCAGCGTATTTCGATCGTCTTCGAATTGCGACGACGCCGTTCGGAGCTGTGACGACAATGTCCATCGCGTGCGGTAACGATAAACGGCCTGGGTCGTAAAATTATGTCTGGCTACCTGCGGCAGCCTGGCACCGACGAGATCGGGACTCGCGGGAAAATCGCTGATCTTTGCGTCAACGAACAGGTAGCTCGCGTTGACCTTCAGGCCTCTCGCCGGCGACGACTCTAGGTCGAACTCGAACCCACGGCTGGTCGTCGAGCCAACATTCCGCCGCTGTCGCGTGATCAGTGTCGGCGTCGTTGCCAAGGTAACACTGACGACCGGATCGTAAACGCGCGCCTGATAAATAATTGCGCGCGTGATAAGTTTGCGATCATAAAAGGTCGCGCTCCCGCCGGCTTCGAAAGTATCGGCACGCTCGGGCGTGAGAGAGGCGTTCGCGTTTGTGACGATGCTGCCGACGCGAAACCCGCGGTAGAGTTCGTTTAGCGACGGCGCCCGAAACGAGCGGGAATACGCACCGTAGATCGAGACGGCCCTGGTCACTTCATAAACAACGCCGACGCGCGGGCTGAGTGCGGAATCGCTACGGTCGGCGAACCGCGTTTCGACAACGGCTCCGCTCGCGAGCGTTCGCGTCGTTGCAAGCCCGTCGGAGTTTCGGCGGTGATCGAAGCGAGCCGAGAGATTGAGAACGAATCGCGGCGCGAACGCCCAGTTGTCCTGCACGAACATCGCCAGGTCGCGAGCCTCGCCGCCGGCCGAGGCAACACTCGTCGACTGTCCGGCAGAGAATCCGATCTCGTCACTACGCCCTCTTACGTTTAGAAATTCGCCGCCCGCTGCGATCGAATGTCGGGCAAACGATCGACGCCAGGATACACTCGCTCCGTACGCGCTCGACGGCACTCGCTGAATCCTCGTCAGGCTCTCGCTGTTGCGCATCGCCCCGACGGACGAGAATGTCTGGTCGTAAACCTGCCGCTCGCCGAATGCGCGCAAGGTCAGGTTGTCCAGATCCGCACCGGCAGCAAGCTGTCGGTAGTAAGTTCTGTTGTTCGTCAGGCTCGTGCCGTTATCGCGGCGCTCGCCAAAGACGTTGCCGCGAATAAACACTCGGTTCTTCTCGTCGAAGCGTCGGCCGAGCTTTAGGATGACGTTTGAATGACGCGATGCCGCGCGTGTATCTGCTGCGCCTCGCGACGCTTCTTCGACAGGAATGTATCCCGCGGTTTTGAAGATGTCGCCGATCA
Source organism: Acidobacteriota bacterium (assembly GCA_031405985.1). Lineage (GTDB taxonomy): Bacteria > Acidobacteriota > Blastocatellia > Pyrinomonadales > Pyrinomonadaceae > OLB17. The sequence continues at coordinate 4,493 of JANOGL010000203.1, forward strand.
GATCAGCTTCCCATTTTCCGTGCGAGGCGAGAAGTACGCCGCTCGCGTCCGCGCTTGTTTGACTCGCCATCGAAGTCTCGAACCTAAATTTGATTTTCTCGTCGTCTAATTTGAGCGGGACGATATTCACCGCACCGCTCAACGCGCCGCTGCCGTAAACAAAACTCGCGCCGCCGCGAAGAACCTCGATCTGTTCGATCGCGATCAGCGGCACGCGCGACCAATAGGTCCAGCCGCCGAACGCGTCATTTATCGAGAGTCCGTCAAATAAAACACTCGCTCGCGAGGCTCCACTACCCGAGACACCGCGAAGATTGCCGCCTTGCGCGGTCGGATTTGTCGTGCGGCTCGAGCTGCGCCGAAAAAGCTGAAAGCCCGCAACCTGACGCAGCGTATCGTCGAGGGAGCGCGCGGCGCTCACGCCGAGGCTCTCGATATTGATCACGGCGATGCTCGCGGCCGCGTCGGTTTGCCGCGTCTCGTCGCCCGTCACCGAAACATTTACGTTGCCGACGACCGCCGAAGGCTGCAGCGTGATCGCGAGCGGCCCCGCCGGTGCCCGCTCGATCTGTTTCGTTACGGGCTCGAAACCCGCGGCCGATACACGCAGCTTACCCGTCGCCGACCCGAACGAGAATGTACCGCCGGAATCAGTCACGGTCCGATCCAACACGCTGCCGCTCTCGAGCGTGACCTCGGCCCCGACGACCGCATCGCCACGCGTGTCGACAACGGTGCCGGTTATCGTTTGGCCAAAAGATATACCTACGG
>JANOGL010000294.1:0-8604 GCA_031405985.1 Acidobacteriota bacterium
CGCGTCGGCTCACCCTTGAGCGAAAAGATGATCGCCGGAACGATCGCAAACGCAAGGCCGATCACCGGAAACACAAGCGTCCCCAACAGAAACGCCCATTTATAAACGATCTTTTTGTATTCGTGATTTACGACAGCAAGAAATTTATTCATATTGAATTTCAGGCATTGCCGATCTCAGACAGTCGACGGTCAAATGTCTCGGCACGAGCAAGAAGTTTTTTCATCAGTTCAAATGTTGCAACGTTGGCCACGTGGCGATCTGCCTTAGTATCCGCCGAACAGTCGAGACGGACCTCGCCGTTTATGACGGTAAGCGTCGAACGCTCATAACTGTTTGGATGTTTGGGCAACAGGATCCTTTGTACCTCTTCGTCGGCGATAAAGGCGGTGATGGCTTTGCGATCCGAAAAGGTGCAGTCATACCTATGTGAAAGCACCTCAATAGGCTCGCTTTCATGCGTCAAACCAAGAGACAACGGCTCCTTTTTCGGCGTGATCCAAAAAGATTTTTGTGCTATTCGCATTTCGAGTTGTGTATCCGCGATCTTGAATCGAACGAACGCTGACGCCGTGTTTATCTTATGATGCCGGCTCGCCATCGCAAGCATTCGATGGCCGCCCTCGAACTCCTTTCCGTTTATCATCACCTTTGTGACATAGCCGCTGCCTTCCGGCTCCGAGACGGCTGAATCACCGTATGTGCTTTTGAGAACATCCTCGTTGTCTTCTTCGAGTAGCTCCTGGCGGTCGGCTTCCGTACGACCCTTCATCCATTGAACGATCTTAAGCACCACAAAAAACACTATAAAGAAAACCGCTGACCACTCGTAGCCAAAGTCTTTGAGCGGAGCAAGTAAACTCTTGGAACCTCCGTAGCTCGACGGCTTTTCCGCAAACGCCCAGCTATAAATCCCTGCAACTATCAACGTAGCAACCATGCGGACAGCAGTTGAATCAACGTAAAAAAACACCAGAGAAATATCCAGGCGAAAATAAGTAAGCCTCTTGGTGTGTTCTTGTCCATTACTCCGTGTCCGCTAATGCTGGCGGTTCTGACATCACGGTCCCGCCGACTTGCTCAATAAAAATGTCATTGAGGCTCGGTTCGACCTGCTCAAATTTGGAAATGACTGCTCCGACGTCGATGAGTTTTGCCAACAGGACTTGAGAATCGGCACCAGCGGCTAATTCAATGTCTTTCTCATCCGCATGTTCGACAACCTTTGCGACTAAAGACTTGTCATTCAGCACGTCGCCGCCGCCTGACGCACGTAGAGCAATAATGTTTCGTCCGTAACTCTCTTTTACATCACGCAGGCTGCCACCGATCACCTTTCGCGCTTTGTTTATGAGCAGAATGTCATTGCAAAGACGCTCAGCAGTCTCCATCAGATGCGTAGAGAAGATCACGGTCTTGTCCTGACGTTTGAATTCCGACAGAACATCGATCATAAATTCGACGTTCACCGGATCGAGGCCAGAAAACGGTTCGTCGAGAACCAACAGATCGGGATCGTGAAGGACGGTCGAGATGAACTGAATCTTCTGCTGCATTCCTTTCGAGAGATCGGTCGTCTTTTTATTTTTCCACTCGGCGAGATTCATCCGCTCGAGCCATCGGTCGATCCGTTTGTCTGCGTCAACAGAATTCACATTCTTGAGCGCGGCAAAGTATCGCAGTTGCTCGACGATCTTCATCTTTTTATAAAGCCCGCGTTCCTCGGGGAGATATCCGATGCGATCTTGCAGTTTCGGCGACATGTGTTCCCCGAAAAGCTCGATCTCGCCATCGTCCGGCGCAGTGATACCAACGATCATTCGAATTGTCGTAGTTTTCCCTGCGCCATTCGGCCCGAGAAAACCAAACACGCGTCCCGCGCGTACATCGAAGCTCAAATCATCGACCGCCGTAAAATCGCCAAAACGTTTTGTTACATTTTCGACGTGTAGAGTGACTTCGGTTTGGCTCATTATAAAATATTATTCTGTGCGGACTGCGGTCACCTTCCAGCGAATGTTAGCGCGGTCGTCTTTGCGGTCAAAGCCGTCGAGTGTGAGCGTTATCGGTATCGTCTCGCCCGCATCTAACGATGCCTGCTGAATGGGAACAACAACGATCTTTTTTTCTCGAAGCACTTCATTTTTTTGCGTAACGACGCCAACATTGACTTCGAGAGCGGTGATTTTTTTTGCGCCTTTGTTATAGATCGTGCCTTTGATAAACATTGAGATCGTGCCTAGCCCCATGGGCGATTCGACCGTGTTTTCGTCAGTTGAAATCAGGATATCTTTGGTTATCGCTGCAAATTCGGGTGAGCCTTCGCGAAGGGTGCCTTCGAGGATCTTCGCCGTCTGATCTTCGATCGACGGCCTGGACGACAACACCCAAATCGCACCGGCGACGATCGCTAACGCAATCGCAACGCCGCCGATAAAAACCAGATTTACGCCCTTTTTCTTTTTTCCCGTCTCGAACAGCTCGTCCATAAATTTCTTTTAGGTTATCATTTTGCCAGCGACAATAACATGCCCGCTCGCGCCGCAAAAAACAAACCCCAGCCAGCCTACGTCGAGGTTGTTCTGCCCATTCCGATCAGACGTGCGTTTACGTATCGAATCCCGGAGCCAATGCGTGGGCAGATCAAATTAGGCTCACGGCTGCGGCTCCCGTTCGGCAAGCGCGACATAATCGGTTACGCGATCGAACTGCACGACGAACTTCCGCAAGACACCGATGTCGATGAAACAAAGTTAAAAAATGTCGCCGCAGTCATCGATGACGAGCCGCTCATCACACCCGAGATTCTCAAACTAACGCAATGGACCGCAGATTACTATGCGAGTTTTTGGGGCGAGATGCTGAAGGCCGCTTTGCCCGCCGGTCTTCATGCCGAAAAGGTGCGAGCAAAACGTCGAAAAGCCGTGCGGCTGTTACGGACCGCGGACGCCCTCGTCCGCATCGCATCGGAAAAGCCGCTGACCGAGCAGCAGGAGTTTATTATCGAAATGCTGCGCACAAACGGCGGCGAAATGTTGTTCACCGAGATCATCGAGCAAGCAGATGTCGGCGCGTCGCCGATAAATACTTTGGCGCGGCGCGGCTTTGTCGAAGTTTATGTGCAAGACGTACGCCGCGATCCGCTGCGTGAAGCTGAGTTGCCCTCACGCGACGAATTGACTCTCAACGCCGAGCAGCAAATTGCGCTAGACGAGATCGCTGCCGCTCTAAAAAAAGACGGCGAATACAAGGCTTTTCTGCTTCACGGCGTGACAGGCAGCGGCAAAACTGAAGTTTATGTTCGCGCTATGCAAGCGGCGCTCGACGGCTGTCGTTCGGCGTTGATGCTCGTGCCCGAGATAGCCTTAACGCCTGTGTTTTCGCGACGTCTGCGTGCGATCTTTGGCAAAGAAGTCGCTATTCTGCATTCAAATCTTTCGGCTGGCGAGCGATACGACGAATGGCGCCGGATTCGACTCGGTGAAGCGTGCGTCGTGATCGGCACGCGTTCTGCCGTGTTTGCCCCGCTTGAAAATATCGGCCTCGTCATCGTCGACGAAGAGCACGACGCGTCGTATCGTCAGCACGAATCGCCGTTCTACAACGCACGCGACGTCGCCGTGATGCGTGCGAACATGACCGGTGCCGTCGTTGTGCTCGGTTCGGCAACGCCCGCGATGGAATCTTATTACAACGCGCAAGCCGGGAAGCACGGCAAGTACACTTACCTTCACCTTACGACGCGCATCCATGGTCGCTCGCTTGCCGACGCAAAGCTCATCGACATGCGCGAAGTCTTTAGGGCCGCAGGCGGAAAGGACGTTGCACTCTCACCCGAACTTCTAACCGCAATTCGCGAAACTCACGCTCGCGGTGATCAGGTCATCATTCTGCTAAATCGCCGCGGCTTTTCGCAGTTTGTGCTCTGCCGCACGTGCGGCGAGACGATCAAATGTAAAAACTGCGACATCACGCTGACCTTTCATCGGCGCGAAAATAAACTGATATGCCATTACTGCAGCTATCGCGAACAGAGCCCGCGTGTTTGTCCGAAGTGCGTGAGTGAGTATCTCTACTTCGTCGGCGAAGGCACCGAGAATCTCGAAGATCAGCTCAAGAAAAAATTTCCAAGCATGCGGATCGCTCGCGTGGACCGGGACACGATGACGCGCAGAGGCGAACTCGATCAGATCCTTTTAGATTTTCAAGCGGGACGATTGGACATGCTCGTCGGAACGCAGATGATCGCAAAAGGTCACGACTTTCCAAACGTGACGCTAGTCGGCGTCGTCTCAGTTGATATCGGCCTGGGTTTGCCCGATCTGCGTTCAGCCGAGCGGACGTTCCAACTTATCACGCAGGTTGCAGGTCGGTCGGGTCGCGGCGAAAAAAGCGGCCGTGTGCTTATTCAAACTTACTATCCCGAACATTATGCTCTGCGACACGCCGTGCGTCAGGATTACAAGGGCTTTTACGCCGAGGAAATCCGTTATCGCGAACGTCTCGCCTATCCGCCATTCTTCGTACTTGCATCGATCATGATAAAGCACCGCGACCTCGCAAAGGCGATGCGAAACGCAACAATTTTGCGCCGCTCGCTCGACACCGCCGTCCGCGGACGGGCAGGCAATTCTGAGCTCCCCGCCTTGCGGAGGAGGGGTGACACCGATTCGGGGTCGGGGTGGTTAGTTGATTCCTCGTCGGTTCGTACTCTCGGCCCGGCACCGGCGTCTTTATCGCGCCTCAAAAACGAATACCGACTCCAGATCATCCTCAAATCGCAATCACGCCGAGCCCTGCGCGAAACGCTCGACATCGCACTCTTGGGCGCCGAATCTCTAGGCTGCGACATGCGCAGCGTGTTTGTCGAAATCGACCCGGTGAATTTGATGTAAGACTGGCCGCAAAAAGACGCAAAAGACGCAAATAAAAAGTTGTGTTCTATTTTGTGTTTTTTGCGCTTTTTTGCGGCTATTTTTTAGTGAACTGTTTTCGAGCCCAGCTCCGACTCGCCTAGTTTGACCTGCGCGTAGACCTCCGACAGCGAGAGTTTGCATTGGATCGAGTCCAGCGAGATCGTGTCGTCGCGTTCGTTGTAGATGCGGTAGATCCATTGCTTGCTGTTTTGGCGTGCGTAATGCTCGACGCGCATTTCAGTCTGATTGACGAGTAGAAATTCTTTAATGCTCGGGCTCGATAGAAAGCCTTCGAGCTTTTGCGTCCGGTCGCCGGAGCGCGACGAACCGGCAAACACTTCGATCACGACTGTCGGGTTTTGCAGCACTTCGAAGCGATTGTCGCTGAAAACGGGTTCGCCGCTGACGATGACGACGTTTGGAAAACAGACTGAGTTTTTGCCGACCTGAACCTGCATGTCGCCCGCGTAAATCTCGCAATTGTTGCGTTGGATGCGAGTGCCAATCGCGATGGCAAAATTTGCCGTTATAAGATTATTCCATCGGTTCGAGGCATGTTTTACCGAGGTACGACCGTCGAGAACCTCGATCTTTCCTGCCTCGCGGCGATCATTTGGTTGAAGATTCTTCTGCGTTTTTGTGGTGGTTGGATTTAAAGAGCTATGATTCATAATGCGTTATTACTCCTGTATCAAATATATAAAAGGCTGGGGAGCGGACGTTGCAAAAACACGTGGATTTTGCGTGAATGAACTTGTCTGTTAAAAATAGTGTGACACATCGTAGGAAACGCTTCAACAATATTCATGAAACTCGAGGATTTGGCAAGCAGAACTGAATCGAATATCGAACGGGGCGATCGCGAGCTCGACATCGTATCGACAGCAGGTCTCGACATCGCAAAACCGGGGGACGTGACCTTTCTCGCCAACAAAAAATACACGCCGCAGGTAGCAAATACAAGGGCTTCGGCGATTTTTTTGAATGAAGGCGTTGAGATCGAGCGTGACGACATTGCGGTTTTGCGCGCGAAAGACGCGTACGTTGCTTACACGCTCGCGATGCGCGAGTTTTTCCCTGAGCCCGAAGTGAAAAGTTTTGTTCATCGGACGGCGGTTATTGATGAAACTGCGACGGTTGCCGATGCTGTCGAGATTCACGCGAATGTCGTGATCGGCGCAAACTGCAATGTCGCGAGGGGCGTGCGGATCATGCCGAACGTCACGATCTACGATGGCGTTTCTATCGGCGAAGGCACGACGATTCACTCAGGCGTTTCGGTGCGTGAGAATTGCGAGGTTGGCGCGCGTTGCATAATTCACAACAACACAACTATCGGCTCTGACGGTTTTGGGTACGCAAAGACCGCGGAAAAAACCTGGCTCAAAATTCCGCAGACCGGCCATGTCGTGCTCGAAGACGATGTCGAGATCGGAGCGAACACGGCTATCGACAGCGCGTCGGTTGGCGAGACGCGTATAAAACGCGGCGCGAAGATCGACAACCTTGTGCAGATCGGACATTCGTGCACCGTCGATGAAGACGCGCTGATCTGTTCGCAAACCGGTCTCGCAGGTTCGTCGCACATCGGCAAGCGCGTCGTTCTCACCGGTCAGGTCGGCATCGCAGGACATTTAATAATCGGTGATGACGCGATTCTGACGGCAAAATCCGGTATTTCGCACGACGTCGGACCCGGTAAAGTAATGTCCGGCATTCCGGCATTTGATAATCGTGAATGGCTGCGTTCTACGGCTGCGTTTCGCAAACTCGGTGAGTACGCCGCACGTTTGCGAAAGCTCGAAAAGAAAGTTTTTGGAGAGGAAAAGTAGAGTCACCACAGAGACACGGAGACACAGAGAAACCTAATACATTTCTTTTTATCTCTGTGCCTCTGCGCCTCTGTGGTTAGATATTTGTTATGAGTGAAAATATTTCAGATTCCGGTTACGACATCACGCCTTTGAATTCCGAGACTATCGAACGTCTTGCTCAAGATTTGAACGAAGAGGAATATCGCGTGCTGCTCAACCACGGCACCGAGCCCGCGTTTTGCGGAACGCTGCTCGACAACAAACTCGACGGCGTCTATGCGTGTCGTCTGTGCGGCTTGCCTTTGTTTAGCTCAGATTCAAAATTTCATTCCGGTACCGGCTGGCCGTCGTTCTACGCGCCCTTCGACAAAGATCACCTCACCAATATCGAAGACAACAGCTACGGCATGCGTCGCGTCGAGATCCGCTGCGCACGCTGCGGCGGCCACCAGGGCCACGTCTTTCCCGACGGCCCGCCACCGACCGGACAGCGATATTGTCTCAACTCGGCCTCGCTCGAATTTTTTGAAGAAGGCGAGGAGATTCGGCAGAAAATTAGTTAACGCAAAGATACAAAGACGCAAAGGAAAATCTAATTAGTTCCTTTTCGTCTTCGCGGTCTTTGCGGTCTTTGCGGTCTTTGCGTTAAAAACCTACTTCCTGTCTTTAAAGGCGTCGAACAGCCGCGTGTGACGCGAGGTGAGCGGCAGCTGGCGGCCGTTGATGAACAGGTATTTTATGTTCGTTCGCGCGTCGAGAATATCGCCGTCGGCGACGACGATGTTCGCCATCTTGCCAACGTCGATCGAGCCCATCTTATCGCCGACGCCGAGGATTTCGGCCGAATACATCGTGACCGACTTCAAAGCCTCTTCTTTCGACAAGCCGAACGCTCCGGCCATGCCCGCTTGATACGGCAGATCGCGCGAATTCGCGCCGGTGTCGCCGCTCGCGATGCAGAACTTCACGCCCGCCTGCTGCATCTTTGACGGAGCGTCGAACAAAAAGTCGTACGCGTCGTCCTGACGAACGGGCAAGCTATAGATGTGCGTGTAAATGACGGCGATATTATTGGCTTTTAGCACGTCGGCTGCCTTCCAGGCTTCCTGGCCGCCGGCGATGATGCCTTTGACTTTCATGTCGGCGACAAATTTTGCAACAGCACGGATGTCGCGTTCGCGCTCGGACGTGAAGATGATCGGCTGTAACCCTCGAATGTACGGAGCCATCGCGTCTAGTCGCTGATCGACAGCGACGTAAGGCAGCGTTTTGTCTTTTGCATATGCATCACGCGCTCGAAGATAGTTTTCGGCATCGCGAAAGATCTTTTTGAGTTCTTCTATCTGTGTGTCACGACGACGAACAGCCTCGTTAAAATCGGCCGCCGGCGCGGGGGCGCCAAAACCTCCACCGAAACCGCCACCACCGCCAAAAGCGATTCGCGGAAAATTAATTATCAAACTGTGAACCGGCACGACGGCCATATCTTCGGCGGTCGAGCCGTTGAGATTTATTAGCGCCGTCTGTCCCGAGATCAGACCGCCGGTCGGCCCGGACAGAACCGTCGTAATGCCGTTTACGCGAGTGACATTGATGTGTGCCGAATGCGGGTGAATGCCCTTGAGAGCTTTTGTGTTCGCGTTCATCGGGCCGACCTCGGCGAGGTCAACCGAACCTGCGACTGCGAGCGTGATCTCGGCGAGACCCATATTGGTCGCCGCATCGATCATACCCGGAAAGACGCTTAGCCCTTTGCCATCAATGCGCTCGGCGCCTGCGGGAACGCTGACATTCGCGCCGACCGCGGTGATCTTCCCGCCCGAAATCACAATCGTGCCGTTTTCAATCGTCGCACCCGAAACTGTGACGATTCG
>JANOGL010000327.1:0-3875 GCA_031405985.1 Acidobacteriota bacterium
CCGCTTTGTCGGCAACGTGATGATTGATTCACTGCTCGAACATCTAAAGCTCGCCGAGCAGTCCAAGGTGCGAAATGAGTTGTGTGTTGACGGCAAAGATTACGCGGTTCTGACGCTTCATCGTCCGTCGAATGTTGATGATAAGCAGGTTTTTGGCGGCATACTTGACGCGCTGCTCGCGATTGCAGAAAAGCTGCCGATCATTTTCCCTGTCCATCCGCGAACGCGTTCGCGCATAGATGAATTCGACTTCGCAGACAAAATCGCAAACTCAAATATCAAGCTCATCGAACCGCTCGGTTATCTCGATTTTATGCGGCTTTACAGCGGCGCGAAGTTGGTACTCACAGACTCGGGCGGTTTACAGGAAGAGGCAACCGTGCTCGGCATCCCGTGTCTGACGCTGCGTCACAACACCGAACGACCGATTACTGTCGAGATGGGCACAAACGTTCTTGTCGGCACCGACGCTGAGAAAATCAAACAAGCTGCGAAGGCAGCTCTCGACAACACAGCCTCGACGAGCGCAAAAATCCCGCCGCTTTGGGATGGAAAAACGGCGGGACGAATCTGCGACGAACTTGCAAAAATAAATTAGCCGCAAAAATGCGCAAAAGACGCAAAAGTAAAAACCGGCTATTTGCGTCTTTTGCGCCTTTTTGCGGCAATCTCAGCTACCTATTCGATTCAACTGGATAACCTAAATTTTTCCAGGCGGTCGGGCCGCCGAGCATTGCGTAGGTTCCGGGGATTCCTGCTTGATTCATCTGCAGCGCCAGACTGGCACTCGTGTGCTCGGCCGCTCAGGAACAGTAAACGATAATCTTCTTGCCCTTTGGTAACTTGTCAAAACTTTCCTTAGCCGCATTGGATGCAATGTTTATCGCTCCAGGCAGCCGCTCGGCATCAAACGCAGCTTTATCTCGACTGTCCACCAAAACTGCGTTTCCGGCATCGACCTCTTTCTTTGAGTCGGCGGCCGAAATGCGCGGCACAGCTTCTTCCGTGTCGTATTTTACGTATTCGATCTCGGCCGGTTTGCACGCTGCGAGGAGCGCGAGCACGGCAACCGCAATAATTGCAATTTTACTTTTCACCGAAAGCCTCCAAAACTTCGTCAGCGTGATTTTTCACATCAACCTTGTCAAAAATTTTTGTGATCTTGCCCTTTTCGTCGATCAAAAATGTCTTGCGCTCGATGCCCATGTACTTTTTGCCGTACATGCTTTTCTCGACCCACACGCCGTATTTTTCGACAACGTTTTTCTCGGTGTCGGCGATCAATGTCATGGGCAGATCGTATTTCGAGATAAATTTCTGATGCGATTTTTCGCTATCGGTCGAAACGCCGATCACTTCAATCTTCTTTTTATCAAATTTGCCGCTCGAATCCCGGAGCGAACACGCCTCGAGCGTTCAGCCAGGGGTGTCGTCCTTCGGATAGAACCAAAGCACGACACGTTTTCCCTTAAAGTCCTTTAACTTGACCGGATTACCGTCCTGATCTTTTGACGTAAAATCAGGCGCCTTGTCCCCTTCTTTCAACATAGTGATTAAAGTGTAACTTATTTTATTTGCAGGTCGAAAGGCAGCAGCAACATCGCCTCGCCGCGTTCCATGCGCTCGAACAGAGAGATATACCTGAAAGCACGCCGAACGTCGGCCGGCAGCGACTCGAGAATCGCGACCTTAGTCTTTTCTTCCGCTGAAACAGACGAATCCTCGTTATAAAAAAACGTCTCAAAGAAAGGTCGCGGTTCGGGAAAAACAACGCGTCGGGCGTCGGTGTCCGCGGGTAAACCTGCAAGTTCCTTGGCAACTGAGATCGCTTTTTCGAGACCGCCAAATTCGTCGATCAGACCGTTCTCTTTAGCCTGTGTGCCGGTCCAAACGCGGCCCTGGCCGATGGTGTTAACCTCTTCGGCGGGCTTATTGCGTCCCTTTGCAACCTTTGGCAAAAAGTCGTCGAAGTAGATGCTGTTTGTCAGCTCGACCATCTTTGCACGTTCATCGGGCGTCCACTTTTCAGTCTCACGGAACAGGCCGGCATTCTTACCACGCATTACATATTCGTTTGTGATGCCAAGCCAATCGTAAAGTCCTTTGACCACCGGCTTGCCCATAAAAACGCCGATCGAACCGGTCACAGTCGAAGGCTCGGCGATGATCTTATTAGCTCCCGCCGAAATGTAATAGCCGCCCGACGCCGCGACATCGCTCATCGAGACGACGACCGGCTTCTTTTCTTTTGCATTCTCGATCGCTCGCCACATCAGATCGGACGCGAGCGCCGAGCCGCCGGGCGAGTCGACACGCAGCACGATTGCTTTAATCGATTTGTCAGCCGCCGCGTCATTTACTGCCGAAACGACCGTGTCCGAACCGACCATATCGCCGCCAAAGCCGCTGCTCGAGCGTCCCGTGTTGATCGCGCCGGACGCGAAAATGATCGCCACTCTTTCGCCGTTATTCAGCCCCAAACTGTCCGACGGTATCTCGCGATAATCGCCGCCTCGAACCGTGCGCAGCTTGTCGTCGGTTTTGTAGCCGAGCTTGGTTTTGAATTCGTTATCGATTTGATCGGGGAAAAGTGCGTCGTCGATGAGGCCGAGTTTTTTGGCTTGCGTAGCGTTGTACGGCGCATTGTCGATGATGGCTTTTACGTCCTCAACCGACTTTTTTCGCGACTCGGCGATGCCGGTCGTGTAGCGCGCAAAGTATTCATCCAACAGGGCGTTGATAACCTCACGCTGGCCCTCGCCCATCTCTTTTTTTGTGTATCGGTCGGGAGCGTTTTTATACTTCGGCCCGATCTGGATCACGTCCATCTCGATGCCGAGCTTGTCTAAGCTGCCCTTGTAAAACATCGCCTCGGCCGCAAAACCGTTGATAAAAATCTCACCTGCGGGCGGAAGAAAGATCTTGTCGGCGGCGGTCGCGATGTAGTATTCGCGGTTCGTGCCCATCTCCATGTATGCGTAAACAGGCTTGCCTGAGGATCTAAAATCTTTGATAGCGTCGCGAAGCTCGTCTGACTTTGCCCAGCCGATGTTTGGAAAATTGATGTCGAGCTTGACGGCGCCGATGCGGGTATCGACCTTTGCTTTGCGGAGCTGCGTGAGCAACCCCGTAAAGGATTGCTGCTGCTTGATGCCAAATGCCTTGGCGAGCGGCTCTTCAGCGATGTAATCAGGCAACTCGCCGGAAACATTGAGGATAAGCACGCTGTTGTTCGCCACGCTCGGCTGGTTCATCGAGCTCGAAAGATAAATGAGACCGACGATGCCGACGATCAAAATGACCGCCAAAATGCCGCCCAAAATTAGTAAGACCTTAGATGTTTTTGAAATTGCCATTATTAAAATCTGCTCCGATACGATTGCAAAAATTCACTTCTCTTTTACGTCCCGAGCTCCAGCAAAGTTTATCAAATGATTTGTTTTGAGGCTTTGCTGCAATAGGTTATATTGAATTTTTATGGCAAAGAAAGGCTCGATACTCATCTGCGATGACGAAGAAATAATGCGCGACGTGCTGGAGACGATACTCTCGGGCGTCGGTTACAAGGTCGAGCTTGCAAAAACCGGCGAAGAAGCGGTCGATGCATATACAGCGAAGCAATTTGACGTCGTGCTGATGGACGTCTCAATGCCGGGCATGGGCGGCCTGACCGCGCTTGAGGAGCTTATTAAGCTCGATGCCGAAGCCGTAGTTCTAATGGTAACGGCGTATGCCACATTCGACACGGCGATCTCGGCGTGGGAAAAAGGCGCGTTCGGCGTCGTCCGTAAACCGTTCAAAAATGAACAGATACTCGCGCTCGTCGCAAAGGGCATTCGCAAACGTCGTAAAGAAGAAGAGCGACAAACGCTGCG
>JANOGL010000342.1:0-2976 GCA_031405985.1 Acidobacteriota bacterium
GACGCCGCCATCTACCGCAACGGCCAATGGTGGCTGCTGCAAAGCACGAGCGGAATTTCGGTCCAACAATTCGGCCTGGCCGGCGACAAGCCAATTCCGGCGGCGTATTTGCAGTAATAACAGCGACGCCGATTGCGGGCAGTAGCAACACGGAATCTTAAGTTCCTCCCACGTTTTTTTGTTGTGAATTGCGGTGAATTGAGTGTTATAATTCTGCCGTTCACAAAATCAGAAGTCGTCATGCCAGACGGGAAGTTTGGAGCAAAGCGTTTGATAATATGCCCATTATCGCCACTCTGCTTTACGTTTTTACTCAATTTAATCAAAAGCGAGGCTCTATGAAGAACAATATAGAAGAGAAAAATGGTTCGTCTGCGGGCGACGTGACTGTCAGCCGTAGAAAGTTTTTTGGCAAGTTAGGCACGGCGGCTGTCGGGGCCGCGGCGTTTGGCGCGGCGGCTCCGCTGGTGGACGAGAAATCGTCCGTTTCGGCGCAAGCCCGCGACAACGGCAATTCGTTTTATCATCGGCGTGCTGTGGCCAGCCTTCAGTATCGCGTGGATACGGCGCAGGATAATTTTCGGCCGATACCGCGTCGATTCAGCCGGCCGAACAACGGCGACGATGAGCTTTATCCCAATCGAATCGCCAGTTACTCAAAGGCGCTGCCGCATCAGGCGAATGGCGAGGTCGTGCCGGCGGCATATGATGCTTTGCTCGATGCACTCAGGTCGGGAAACCCGGCGACATTCGAGCAGATTCCGATGGGCGGCGACCGCAATCTGACAAATCCGCAGGCGGGCCTTGCGTTCGACCTCGAGGGCGGCGATTGCTTTACACTGATTCAACCACCGGCACCGGCGTTTGCCAGCCGCGAAAATGCCGCAGAGATTGCTGAGAATTATTGGATGGCGCTGCTGCGAGACGTTGCGTTTACAGATTATCCCTCAAACGCAATTGCCAACGCCGCCGCCGCCGACCTGACGCTTTTCGGCAGCGACTTCAAAGGGCCAAAAAACGGCAGCGGGCAAGTTACGCCGAATCTGTTGTTTCGCGGCCTGACGCCCGGTGACCGAACGGGGCCGTTGATGTCGCAGTTCTGGTATCAGGTGTGCAATTTCGGCGCGAATGAGATCAATCAGCGCATCACGACGGCGGTTCCAAATCTTGACTACATGACCAATTTTGCAAGCTGGCTGTCGGTGCAGAACGGCGTCTCGCCGGCGAGCGGCAACGTCTTTGATCCGACGCTTCGTTATATGCGAAACGGTCGCGACATCGGACAATGGGTTCACATCGACGTACTTTTTCAAGGCTATTTTCAAGCGTTTTTGATCATCGCCGGCATGGGTGTTCCTTTCGATACCGGCAATCCGTATAGCTCGTCGGCAACGCAGGATGGATTTGGAACGTTCGGCGGACCGCATATCGCGACTCTGCTGTGCGAGGTTTCGACGCGAGCGCTCAAAGCGGTGTGGAATCAAAAGTGGTTTGTGCATCGGCGCCTGCGGCCGGAGGTCTTCGCCGCGCGCGTCGATCGGACGGCTTATCACGGCGCCGGTTATCCGGTGCATTCCGAGATTCTCACTTCGCTTTCGACAAATTCGCGGCTCGGCGGTTACATGCCGGCCGGAAATGCGTTGTTGCCGATGGCGTTTCCCGAAGGCTCGCCGACGCATCCGGCTTACGGCGCGGGACATGCGACGGTCGCGGGCGCGTGCGTGACGATTTTGAAGGCGTGGTTTAATGAGAGCACCGTCATTCCGAATCCGTTAGTGCCCGACGCGACAGGACAGGTTTTGGTGCCTTACGTCGGCGATCCGCTGACCGTCGGCGGCGAGCTGAACAAGGTAGCTTCGAACGTCGGAATCGGCCGTAACATCGCGGGCGTCCATTGGCGCTCCGACGCGACCGAATCGCTAAAGCTCGGCGAGGCCATCGCCATCGGCATTCTGCGCGATCAGAAGCACAGCTACAATGAACAATTCGGCGGCTTTAGCCTGACGAAGTTTGACGGGACAACCATCACGGTTTAGCTCTTCGCGAGAACGTGACATGAAAGGGCGTGGTTATGAGAGCCACGCTTTTTCTGTATAATCGTTGATTTAGAACATGCCGCGACGCGAAGACATACATAAGATTCTCATCATCGGTTCGGGCCCGATTGTAATCGGCCAGGCTTGCGAATTTGACTATTCGGGGACGCAGGCGTGCCGTGCTCTAAAGCAGGAGGGCTTTGAGGTAGTGCTGGTAAATTCAAACCCGGCGACGATCATGACCGACCCCGAGATCGCCGATCGCACATACATCGAGCCGCTCACGCTCGAAACTGTTACCGCAATTATCGAAAAGGAACGTCCCGACGCAATCTTGCCGACGGTCGGCGGACAGACCGGGCTTAATTTGTCAGTCGAACTTTACGAAAAGGGCGTTCTGGACAAATTTGGCGTCAAGCTGATTGGTGCGAACATCGACGCGATCAAGGTCGGCGAGGACCGCGAACTGTTCAAAAAGGCGATGGACGAGATCGGGATTCCGTCGTGCAAAGGCGGATTTGCGCACACTTGGGAAGAAGCCCGCGAGATCGTCGAGACGACCGGTTATCCCGCGATAGTGCGTCCGGCGTTTACGCTCGGCGGCACAGGCGGCGGCACTGCTTACAACCCCGAAGAGTTCGAAGAGATCGCACGCAACGGCCTTGCTGCATCTCCTGTGTCACAAATTCTGGTCGAAGAATCGATCCTCGGCTGGAAGGAGTTTGAGCTTGAGGTCATGCGTGACCTGAACGATAACGTCGTTATTATATGCTCCATCGAAAATTTCGACCCGATGGGCGTTCACACCGGCGACTCGATCACGGTTGCGCCGGCGCAGACGTTGACCGATGTCGAATATCAGCGACTTCGCGATATGTCGAAGGCCTGCATTCGCAAAGTCGGCGTCGAAACCGGCGGTTCGAATATTCAGTTCGCGGTT
>JANOGL010000374.1:0-1742 GCA_031405985.1 Acidobacteriota bacterium
CGATCAGCGCCTGCGTCAGCCACGGCAGTGTCTGCCGGCTCTGCTGATACACGGCGACGATCTGCGGCACGACATAGATCAGCAGGATCAGGATCACTCCGGACGCGATGATGGTCACGAGCGCAGGGTAGACGAGCGCGAGCGCGAACTGCTGCTTCTGCGCCTGCCGCGCGTCGAGATAATCGGCGAGACGCGTGAGCACGTCGGGCAGATTGCCGGTCTCCGCCGCCACCGCCACCAGCCCGCGATAGAGCTCGGAGAACGTTCGTGGCCAGCGGGCGAGCGCACCGGCCAATGGCAGGCCGGCGCTCACTTCTGCTCTGGCCTCGGCGAAAAGTCTTGCGGCGCGCGGGTCATCGGCTTGCTCGGCGACGGCCGATAGTGCCTGGTCGAGCGGCATTCCCGATCGCACGAGCGTCGCCAGCTGGCGCGTCGACAGGGCCACCTGTGCGGCCGACAGTCGCAGCCGCTGTGTCGCGGGGACGCCGCTCGAGCCAATACCTTCCGGCGGCGCGCCTTCGGGATCGATCGCGGTGGGGAACAGGCCTTCGGCGCGCACGCGGTCGCGCACCTGCCGCGCCGACTCCGCGTCGACCCGTCCGCGGGTGAGCTTGCCCTCGGCGTTGACGGCTTCGTAGCGGAAGGCGGCCACGGGCGACCTATCTGGCGTTTTCGAAAGGAGTTACGGTGGATTCCATAACCACCGTCATTCCCGCGAAGGCGGGAATCCAGCGTCTTTCCAGCGAACGCCACTGGGTCCCCGCCTTCGCGGGGACGACGGTAGTCTTGCGGCAATTGTCATCCAATTTCGCAATGCAGAGTAATGGACGTCAGGCTTCGCGAGAGACGCGCACGAGCTCGGCGAGAGAGGTGGTGCCATCCGCGAGCCAGCGCGCGCCGTCGCGACGCAGCGACATTGTGCCGGCCGCGCTCGCGGCGGCACGCAACGCATGCTCCGGCGCGCGATCGTGAATCAGCCGGCGCATCGCCTCGTCGACCACGATGAGTTCGTAGACGCCGGAACGGCCGCGGTAACCGGTGTCGCTGCACTCGGCGCAGCCGACGGGCGCGTACAGGGGAAGGCTCGCCGGCAGATGAAGCTCGGCCAGCAGATGGGACTCGCCGGCGGTCGGTGCGGCGCAACAGCGGCAGGCCGGACAGAGCCTGCGCACCAGCCGCTGCGCCAGCACTCCGAGGAGACTCGATGCCAGCAGATACGGTTCGACACCCATGTCGGCAAGACGCGTCATCGCGCTCGCGGCATCGTTGCGGACGAGAAAAGCGCGATCCTCGAAGTCCGCGCCGGAACTGGCGGCGATGAAGCCGCACTCTTCGCGGCCGATCTCTACCGCATGTACATCCGCTACGCCGATCTCAGGGGCTGGAAGACCGAAATCATGTCGATGTCGGAGAGCGACCTCGGCGGCTACAAGGAAATCATCGCATCGATCACCGGACAGGGAGTCTTCGCTCGGATGAAGTTCGAATCCGGCGTGCATCGCGTGCAGCGCATTCCGGCAACTGAAAGCGGCGGCCGCATTCATACCTCCGCCGCGACCGTCGCCGTGATGCCGGAAGCGGAAGACATCGACGTCGATATCAAGCCGGAAGAAATCCGCATCGACACGATGCGCGCGGGCGGCGCCGGCGGCCAGCACGTCAACAAGACCGAAAGCGCGGTCCGCATCACGCATTTGCCGACCGGCATTATGGTTGTTTCGGCGGAAAAATCGCAACACCAG
>JANOGL010000400.1:0-4300 GCA_031405985.1 Acidobacteriota bacterium
CAAATTCGCCGCGGCTTACGCGCTCTATTTTATGAACCTTTTCAAGATAATTTTTTGCAGCGTCGGTTTGAAATAATTCACGTTCTTCTTCGTGGTCGGTTACCGGTTCGAGTGCGATGTCCATGTATTCAAGACGCTTCGGGTCTTTTCTAACGCGTCTGTAGATCAGCCGCATTCGCGTGTAAAGCGAGACCCATCGCGCTTGCTTCCACAGCATATTAGCGTAATATTTTGGATAAAAAATCAACGGATTCTCGATTTCCAATCCCGAACGTCGATTACGCCGCGACTTCATTCTCAGGAATCCGCCTTCGAGCGGGTGAATTCCTTCGATGCCGATGCAGCCCTTGAACCAGACAATAAAAAACATCGTTTTGCCCGGGCTGGTTCCGGTTGCGATGCAGCGTCGCAGCACGGTTTCGACATGCTCGTCGGTGTAGTACGTTTCCCACGCGCGGCGATAAACATCCCGCCATTCTGAGCGGGTCATGAGGTCGTGCGTGGTCACATCGTGATTCAGATCGTATTTGTTAAGGTCCTCGTCCATCGCAACGCCGGATTTATAGAGCCGTTTGTGATCTTCGGAGCCGGGCAGCGGCGTTAGATAGAAAAACTCAAGCAGATCGACCGGCAACTCGCGTTTGATGACCTCGATGTCATGAATGATCGATTCAGGCGTGTCGCCCGGAAAGCCGAGAATGTAGCCGCAATATGTCACGATGCCGACATGCTTCCATGCGAGCAGCATCTGCCGGTAATCTGTGATCTTGTTCTGCCGTTTTTTTGCGCCGAGCAGGCTTTCCGGGTTGATGTTTTCGAGACCTATAAAAACACGCTTTACGCCGGCCCGTTTTGATTTTTCGATAAAATTCGGGAGTTTGTGACAAAGCGTATCGACCTGAATAATAAAGCTGATATTAAGTTTTTCGCCCTCGCGAAGCTTGATCAGCCGATCGAGAATTGGTTCCCAATCCTTGTTTCGCGCAAAGTTATCGTCGGTAATAAAAAATGAATGCAGGCCCTGTTTGACGTTGGCGCGGACAATACGTTCTATGTCATCGGGCGAGCGGCGGCGCGAAACACGCCCCTGGACATTTATGATCGTACAAAACGAACACGCAAACGGACAACCACGTCCCGCATCAAAACTCGTCGTTGCCCCGGCCGTCAGGTGAACGCGTTCGGCGGGCAACAGAGGCGTCGCAACGCCTTGGATATTCGGCAGATCGTCCATGAAATTGTAGATCGGCTCCAACCGGTCGTTGCAGGCGTCAATTAAAACCTGTGCCAATCTGCCTTCCGCTTCACCTGCAAAAAGCGATACACCCATATCAAGCGCGCGCTGAACGTAAGGGTCACGATCTTTCAGCATCGCCATCGTACCGGAAAGGTGAAAACCGCCGACGGCGACCTTGATGCCCCTTGCCCGTAACGGCTTTGCGATGTCGAGTGCTCGCGGAAATTGATTGGACTGTACGCCGACGAGCATCACCATGCCGTTGTCAGCCGATTCGAGAAGTCTAGCTATCCGGTCAACATTGATAACGGTGTTTGTTTCGTCAAAAGCGTGAATCTTAACTTCAACCTCGTCGCCCAGAATTTTATTCTCGGCGCATTCCAACGCCAGACCGTAGAGCACGGCCAGCGAATTCGACGGTATCGCCGAGCGAAACCACTGGATCACATAACCGTCGTCGTCGTAGTGCGACGGCTTGATCAGGACAAGGCTGAATGTTCGGTTGTACGGCATCGCAGAAGGCTTATTATACGCCATTACGAATTCATTTGGCCTCTAAACCAATCGACAAATTTTGGAATACCGTCGGCGATCTTTGTTGTCGGATTGTAGCCGAGCAACTCGCGTGATTTAGAAATGTCGGCAAATGTAATTGGCACGTCACCGGGCTGCGGCGGCTGGCGGTCGATGATGGCGTTCATATCGAGACTTGTTTCGAGCAGACGGATAAGTTCGCTCAATTCTGTTGTCTGCGATTCGCCGAGGTTGAAGATTTCATACATCGATCTGTCGTAATCGATCGCCGCATGTACGCCTTGGATGATGTCGTCGATGTATGTGTAATCGCGACGCGCAGTCCCATCGCCAAAAACCTGAATTGGCTTGCCGTCCGTGATCAGCTTGCTGAATTTATGTATCGCCAGATCGGGCCGCTGCCGGGCGCCGTAAACCGTAAAAAACCTCAGACAAACGACGCGAATGTCGTAGAGATGCGCGTACGTGTGACAGATGAGTTCGCCGGCGGCTTTTGTCGCGGCGTAGGGCGAGATCGGCTGATGAATGCGATCGTCTTCGGCAAACGGAACCTTGCTGTTGATGCCGTAAACGCTTGACGACGAGCCGAAAACAAACTGCTTTACGCCATGCTGTTTTGCAAGCTCGAGCAGATTCACGGTGCCGTTGACGTTTGTCTCGGCATAAAGTCTTGGCTCGGCGAGCGACGGGCGCACGCCTGCACGGGCGGCGAGATGCACTATACAATCAAACTTGTTTGCAGCGAAAAGTTTTTCTAACGCGTCGTAATCGCGAATGTCGGCTTCGATGAGTTTGTAATTTGGTGAATCAAGATGCGCGGCGATATTCGCGCGCTTTATTTCCGGCGAATAGAAATCATTAAAATCGTCGACGACCGTTATCTGCCAACCGTCTTCATTAAGGAGATGATCGACAAGATGCGAGCCGATGAATCCCGCGCCGCCGGTGATGAGAATGTTCCGCATAGAATAATTATAAAGGGTAACTAACCGCAGATAAACGCAGAAAACGCAGATATATAAAAACCTGGTTGTTAATGATCTGCATCATCTGCGTCATCTGCGGTTAAAGAATGTTAGAGCCGCTCAATTTAGAAATCTCTGTTTGGCGTGAAAGCGATGCAGGATCTCTTCGAGAAAGCCTTCGTATGTGAACGTCTCTAAATTATACGCGGGCTTGAGCTTATACATTATCGGCAGCGCGATGCGCCATGCCATCCAGAGGCGTTGCCGCTCGGTCAGGTCCCATCGCCGTCGCAGGAAGCTCTCGACGACTTCGATCTCTCGTTCCGTCAACGCGGCGACATTCGCCTGCAGATCGGCCGATGGTTGTACGCGCGTAAAGGCCATGTCGCGAATCTTGTTCGAAAAAGTCTCGTCGAATGTCGGAGCTTCGTCCGTGCGTTCGCGAATCACGACCGTGCCCGCAAAAAAATCTCCGACGCGTTGATCGCGGCTGCTCAAAAAAATGACTATCAAGCCGACCGAATAAACCGGAATAATAAAACCTGGAATCGCGTCCGCGATGCGCAGCAGGTTGCGCGCGATGGCTTCCCATAAGGTGAGCGGCCGTCCGTCGTCACGGATGACGCGCAGTTTCATCAAACGCTTGCCCGGCGTTTGGCCATTCCACAGCCACTCGAACGCGATGAAATATGCCGAAAAAATCAGGAAGAGAATTATTATCAGTAATGCGATCAGCCATTTAGGAGCTTCGCTAAAAAGTTGATCGGGCGTGTCCATAACGTCAGAAGACGAGTAACCTGCAATGCTTAAGAAAAACCACGCGATAAGAAAGATCGAAAGAAACTGTATGAAATGATCGATCGCGACTGCAAGAAAGCGATTGCCGATCGACGCGAGCGCAAACTCGAGCGGCACGCGTTCGGGCGTCTCGATTATGAGCGTTTCTTCGGTCTCGATGATGTGCCGCGACATTTCAATCTCTAAAGCCCGTCAGGGCATCGTTTCATAAAATTTTATTCCGGCAGATTCATCCGTTTCAGCATCGCCTTGAATCGCGGGTCGTCGCGGAGCGTGTCGAACAGCGGCTCGACCTTGCCCCACTTAAACCACGAATCTCTCACCTCAATGCTCTTTCGCAATTCGGCAAACGCCTTGTCTTTTTCTCCCATCGACCCGTAAACCGCGGCTACAAAGCTGGGAATGACGTACTGTGTTTTCGAAATCTCGCGAAATCTCTCAATTACGCGCTCGGCATCAGAGCGCCGCCCGGATCGGCCGTAAGCATAACCGGCGACCATGAGCATCTGCTGACTGTTCGGATCGTCCAAAAGGAGTTTTTCGCTCAAAAGTATCGCATCTGCGTATTTGCCGGTCGCATTTAGGGTCATTCCGTACAGTAGTCGCGCGATAACAAAACTCGGGTCAGCCTCGTATGCCCTGCGAGTCTGCTCCAAGCCTCGTTCGCGCTGGCCGTCGTAAAGGTAAAGGCGACCCAGATTCGCAACCATGTTCGAGTCAAGGGGCTCGATCTCAAGCGCCTTTTCCGCCTCAGCGAGTGCCTCTT
>JANOGL010000404.1:0-14203 GCA_031405985.1 Acidobacteriota bacterium
GAGGTCATGAACGCCACCAGCCAGGGCATGGCCAACAAGTATGTGACGAGCCAGTCGCGCCGATGACTGGCCACGCGCCGGCCGATGCGAAGGATCAGGAACGGCGCCAGTGCGGGTGCCGTCGCCATGCGCATCAACCGCGCGGAAAAGGTGGTGCCGGGGCGAGTGGATGCGAAATGCCGCCCGTGACGATACCGTTCACGACAAAACCCCCACGCGCTCGGACAGGGGCCGAGCTGGACCCGCATGTCGGGCACGAGCGTGAGGCACGCGAGCTTTCAGACTACGAACGCGTCAAACGCATTTACCTTCTTCCGCGCGAATTCTCCATCGACAAAGGCGAAATGACGCCCACCTTAAAAATAAAACGCAGCGTCATCGACGAAAAATACGAAGAAGCCATCGACGAGATCTGCGGTTCATAATCATAAATTCAATTTCATAGAAATTTGGATCGACTTTTATGACGTGCATTAAAACTAAAAAAAGACTTTTCCAAGAGTTCTGACCAAACTATTTTATCGAAAGCATTTGAATATCGCTCTCTACCGTTCTCAAGCCGAAAAAAATATTACGATTGTCGGGCGTCACGGCGGGCGAGTCAATGATTTCCGGCAGGAGAGAAAGAATCTCGCGTCCTGTTTTGGTTTGAGCGTCAAAAACAAAGAGCTTATCGTCTTGCGTAGCTATAAAATGACGACTGTCGGCAAGCCATACGGGGCGAAAACAGTTGTCCGTAATTTTTTCGTAACTGTTGGTCTCAAAGGAATAAACGTAAATATCATCGTATTCATCTTTTCTTTGGTCGCCACGCCAACCAATCAATTTCTTGCCGTCCGGCGACCACGACCAGGCGATAAACCAATCGCCTTTTTCATTCAAGGGCGGCAATTCAACGGGTGTTTGTTCTTCCCAGGGCTTTCCATTTTCGATGATTTTTGAGCCGCTCCCGAAACCAGAAAATGCGATGTGCGAACCGTCCGGCGACCATATCGGATATAGAAAACCGCTGCCGCTGTGATTGGTAATCTGTTGACGGTCGCTGCCGTCGGGTTTGATTGTCCAGATTTCATAAACTCCGGTCAAATTTGAATAAAAAGCTATACGCGAACCATCCGGCGAAAATCGCGGAACGCGGTCGCGAGCCATATCATTGGTCAATTGATTCCACCTTAAATCATCGGTATTAACAGTTACTAAGTCCTCTTGTGTTTCGCCTGTCAGGTAAAAAACAACCTGTTTGCTATCGGGTGAAACGTCAGCGGTGCGTACGTGTTTTGTGCCGTCGGTTATGGCGAGAGGTTTGCCGACTGTTCGCATTTTCATCGAGTCAAATTCGATTCGTTGGACATTTCCTATGGGTTGTCCACGCACATAGACGATGCTCTTGCCGTCCCGCGAAATTGTCACAAACCGGCTTTGGGCAGGTGGCCCGACAATGGCTTCTGGTTCGCCGAGCGGTTTGCCGCTTTCCTCGTCAACGGCAATGCTCCAAAGACTCGTACCACCATTTCGAATGCTGCAAAAGTAGAGATATTTTCCATCGGGCGACCAAACCGGATTCCAGTCGAGGTCGGCATCGTTTGTGATGCGCACAATGTCGCCTCCATCGGTTAAGGCCGTCCATAGATCACGCTGGTATTTTTCGTCTTTTCCCCAAAATGCGAGACGCTTGCCGTTTGGCGAATATTGGGGCTGAACAGCATCAATGCCCGTTTTGATCTGACGTGTTTCACCGGTTGAAGTATTAACCGCCCAAATTTCGCTGTCGTTTATGCGCGCAATCGGGACGACAAAAGCGACAGTGCTGAAAACAATTTCCTTGCCATCCGGCGACCAAGCCGGATTGTATCCGAAATTCGTCAAGCGTCTGATAGATTCACCCGTTGCGCCCATCACAAAAATTCCACCGCCGCTTCGTGAGGAGCGAAAGGCGATCTGCTCGCCGTCTGGAGAAAAAGCGGGCTGCCAATCCTCGACAGTTGGATCAGCGGTTACATTTTGCGGATTGCTTCCGCCGATCCGCTGATAAAAAATATTGTATTTGCCGTTGACATGGCGTGAATAAATCAAAACTTTTCTGTCCGGCGAAAGGCTCGGGTAGTCTTCCACGCCGGCAAAATCGGTTAATTGTGTTGCCGTTGCATTGAGCCAAGCCGATTGGTTGGCCTGATTTGGATATTTCCACCAACCAATCGCGCCAATAATCAAACAAAACACCAAGATAGAACCAAAAGCGATTAAATAGGTACTCCTATAATTTAATTGTTGAATTATGGAAGGCGGCGATTCGGCGACTGCTTTCTTTTCAAAATGCTCTTGATTTGCGGGTTTGTCGCCGTTCAATTCCCTAACTTGTGCGACAAAACAATACCCTTTACCCGTTTCCGTGACGATAAAGCGGTGCTGATTCGGGTTTTCGCCGAGGACTCTTCTCAAAACCGAGATCGTCTGTGTAAGATTCGCTTCTTCGACAAAACTGTCCTGCCAAACCATTGCCATCAGTTCACCTTTGGTTACGAGCTTTCCGCTGTTTTCAACCAATAACTGTAGTACTTCAAAGGCTTTGTGAGTGAGCGAGACGGCTTCGCCATCCGGGGAACGCAAAAGGAGCTTTCTCGACGAATCGAGTTGAAAATTCTCGAAAGAATAAATCGTTTCGGCCGGCTTATCCATCACATTTTAGAAAATCTTAGAAAATTTTAGCCGTTCTTTGAGGACATTTTAGCACGTCTCGATCCTACAATTAAGCATTGAAAGAGATTTAACCTTTCGGTACGGCTGAGTGTTTGCCGATTTTTAATAATTTGAAGTAGAAATTCATCATTTCTTTAGGAGAAAAAATCATGTCATTGCCTAGAAAAACCACCAACGTCGCGCTCCTGTTCGTTCTTGTTGTCTTCACGTCCGCTGTTACTCGGGCGCAAACTCCCATCTCAAATAAAGCGGCAGCGCCGAGCTTACCCGCCCCGCAATTGGAGTTCGTCGGGAAGGAAGCTTACGAGGTGAACGGCACGAAGTGGACCAGGTTCAAACTGAGTGTCACAAACCGCGCCAGTCATCCTGATTTCCTGTGGCAGCCGTCTTCGAATCTGCCGCCGTGCGGAGAAACTGAAAACGCTTCGCGCACGTGGGTTGAGATCTTCGGGTCGCCCGGCGACAAACGGCTCGGCGGCTTTTGCGGCCTTAGTTCGTCGGAGGATTTGGGCCAACTGTGGTTTGCCGTTCCATCAGGTGAAAAGGGGCCGCAGTGCGTCTACATCATGATGACCGACCGGCAAACTGGAAAGAAATACACTTCCAACCGGGTTTGCTCACGACTTTTTACCGTGGTGACGGGTAGTTTGAAAGCTGGCGGCAAACAAGAAGCAATGGGTTTTGGTTGGGATAGGATTGCAGCTTATGGCCCTGGTAACGCGGCACCTGATTCAAGAGCGCCCACTAGCAAGAAAGCCAACGCAGTCCAGCCTGATTTGATCATCAAACAGTTTCTCTTTCCGCCAACGAATGACAAAGCCCTCCGCGTGCAAGTAGTCAATCAAGGCAATGCTGCGTCCCAAGCGTGCCGGCTGGTTGTAGCAGTCCGCAAAATCAACGGCACGGCGGTTGGCCGGCAGACGCATGTCAACATACCTGCACTTGCGCCTGGCAAAACTGTCTGGCTCGTCATTGATGCCAAGAGCATCCTGCCTAACAATGTCTCGCTTCAGTCTACGACCTTCAAGCTCAACGTCGACGCAACTAAACTCGTTGCGGAGTCAAACGAGTCCAACAACGAAGTGTGGCACGGCCTTTCCACCGAAGCGGCGATTGGCCAAGCTATTGGCGGTTTCGCCAACGATGGCGACGAAGCCGACGCTGGTAAGCCTGAAACGACCAACACTCAGCAACTATCCGCCGAGCCGCCCAAGCAAAAAAAGTTGGGGTGCCTACCCGTAAGCAGAAGATGGGCGATATGCGGCAATACCAATTTCAAGAATAAGTTCGTGGCGGGCGTCGGGATAAGGTTCAACAAGCTCGACCCGAACGGAAGAATTGTCGTGAGCCGATCTTACGCGGACTGCGGCAAATTGGCGGCTGACAGCACGATTCCCGCAGACATAAGAAAGAAGGCGGCGGGCCCATGCAAGCAAAGTTTGTAAGGCTAAGTTGTCATTCCCCAAGGAAACTATTCAATTTGAAAAGGAGAAAAAATATGTTAGGTAAATCGAGAATACAAAATTTGTTCCTGGCAGGTTTCGCCTGTCTGATGCTCATGTCTTTTATTGCCGTCAGCGGCGTCTATGGGCAAAATCTTTCAAAGATCTATCGCGGTGGGGACGGCAGCGCTCTTTATCTGCGTGTCTTAGATAACAAGGTATACGGTTTTGCCGAGCATCCGGCGCAGAAATATGCTTACGTTCTAACCGGAACAAGACAGAGCGATCGTATCACGGCTAAATTCCGCGATGTGCCAAAGGGAACGCGAACCAAATTCGGTGATGTTGAACTTCAGTTTTCGCAAGCCGGGGCAAAAATAACCCGCAAAAGCGGTTCAAACCAGATGGGAAGCGATCTCTGGGAAGAAATAGCTGCGGGTTCCTTTCAATACCCACCCAGGATAGCGGCTGGTTTCCAGCAAACCGTACCCGGAGATCTTGATGGAGCTTTTGTTGGTGAAGACGGCAGCCGCCACTATGTCAGAGAGCTTGAGGACGGGGAATTGGTGTGGGTAGCTGAGGCCGATACTCAACCCGGCGTGCGTCCGGCGTGGGTGAGTGTATTCGTCGGCAAGCGCTCCGCGACCGACGGGATCAGCGGCAACTACGCGGATGTTCCCAAAGGTTTGGGAAGCGCGAAAGGTGCATTCGGCAGTGCTTTTATCGGCGATAAGAAAAGGCGTTTACTGGCGCTGCAGCAAACTGGTATTTCGCGTTCACACAAGCTTGAACCCAGCTATGCGATCGATTGGGATGCGTTCGGAAATTCCTTGCGACAGGCGTTTGATGGAAAAGCGGTAGGATTCTCCTACGCCATCGGGCGCGATGGCATCGTGCTTCGCTCTGGCGCAGGCGGATTTCGCAGGCTTTCCGTGGACGGGCAGAAAGAAAAATTCACAGTTGACACTTTTGGCCAGGCGGCCAGCACTACAAAAACGATCACTGCCGTGGCCCTTGTTAAGGCGCTCCATGACCGGCAGATCAAGGTTGACTCTCGTATCGCTCCTTTCCTGCCTGATTGCTGGAAGAAGGGGCCGGACATCGACAAACTGACGTTTCGCAACTTGCTTGACCACACTTCAGGCCTTTCGGAACCGAGCTGTAGGGAAGATCCATATGCTTGTCTGGTCAAGCTCGTCGAAACGGGCAGTGTGAATTCCAAGACCTTCAACTATAACAACACTGCCTATGCCCTTATGCGGTATCTGGTGCCCTTTGTTGCCGATAGCGCCAAAGCTAAAGGACAGTTCAATTTGTTCAAGTGCAAAAATGGGAACGATGAACTCAACAAAGACATTTCGGTGATGTTCAATCGCTATATTTTTGACAAAGTTTTGGCCCCCGCCGGTGCTGAAGCGAGTTATTTTCCGGGCAAAAATTATGCGATGAATTATAACTTTGCAGATCAAACCATCGAAGGCTCTGGCCCGAGAGCGGATTTCAGCAGACGCGGCGGGGCTGGCTATCTGGCAATCTCAGCGCCGAATTTCGTGAGGTTTATTGGGGCTTTGGACCACGGTATCTTGTTGCCTGAATCTGTCGTGCAGGAAATGTATTCAGGCGATCTGGGGTTTGATGCTCCATCCAAAGGTGCTGCTGGAACCTATTACACAAAAAACGGCGGATGCCCGGACAAGGAAGACATGGGCCGTGGCTGCGGAGCGCAGGTGATGGTTTTCCCTAGCGGTATACAAGGTTACGTCATGGTCAATTCAGGAAGTAATCAGATAAACGGCAATCTGCGAAATATTTTGGCGAACGCGTTTGATTCTTCATTGAAGTAAGGTATCGATTCCGGTACAGACCAGTACGATTGACGATTACTTCGGGTAGATGGAGCGGTTAATATTATGTCTCCGACAGCGGCGATGGTTGCCGTCAGCGGGCGTATTCAGGCCGCGGATGGTATGGGCATTCGCGGGAAGTTGGAGGACGGCGTCGGGAGGTGCTCCATACGATCTTCACGGCGGGTTTTGGTTTCAGAATTTGGCACCGACCGCCGCCGCAGTTTCGATAACTGGCCGCGTGTTCACATCGAGTGGCCAGGGAATTCGCAACGCGAGATTAATTCTAACTTCGCCTGACGGCGCGCGTCGAACCGCGATCACTACGACGTTTGGCTACTACGCCTTCGACGGCGTCGAGGTCGGTCACACGTACGTTTTGGAGATCGCAGCAAAGAAACACACATTCGCTAACCCGACGCGTGTTTTCAGTTTACAAGATCACGTCACGGATATGGACTTCCATGCTCAGCCGAACTGATTGTGCAATTCAATTTTGAACTTAGGCCTTGTCGAAAGCGAAGCCTTTATCTTTTAGAAGCGAGTTGAGCGACTTGGCGTCGGTGTGATGTTTTTTGAGCAAGGCTTCGGCGAGTTCGAAAAGCGGCGCCGGAATGTCAGTGGAGGTTGCCGATTCATTCGAAACATCTTCTTGCGGGAAGCATGAATAAAACTCGACCTCGGCTTCGCAGAATTCGCAGGCAGCGAGATGCTCCCCGATGGCAAGTTCCGGCGCAGGATCAAGTTCGCCGGTTTCGTAGGCGAGCAATTCCTGTGACGGGGGACAATCTTCGTTTTTACGAAAGCCGGTTGTCGTTGATGGAAACATAAAAGTCGAATACTTTTCAGCACGGCGCAAACCTACACAGACAGGGCAAACGCGGTGTTAGTTTTGTTACATTCAATTAAAGCCATAATGGCTGAATGCTTCCAAAACTGTTTGGACGATTTTGAAAAAAGTCTCAAAATTTGCAACTAGAAGTCAAATGTGTGGTTACGTAACTCATATTTATACAACATTTACGAAAAATATATAAACAATATACAACAGCACAAAAAAATGTTGCTCAAATTGTTCTAAATTGCTAACATCTTAAATGTGGGTAGTGAGAGGCAATTTCTCACCTGCCACTTTAACCAGATCGACGTTGCTGCTCGGCAGTTGGTCTTACCAAATCTTTACTACCAAAACTTAAGCCCCTCGCTAACTTCGAAGTTGATTTTCAGTAGGCAGTGTTACTTCGATTCGGCTCGCCGACCCTGCAAAGAGGGAAGTAAGACAACTGACTTTCAAAGAAGGTTCTGACACATATGAACGAAGTGAAAACAAAAGAACGTCTGCCACGCTCAATTCAAAATAAGCAGGTCAAGGTTGGGAAATGGAATGAGAGTTTAAAGACTTCGGACGTCAATCAAATTTGGATCGAGCTTCACCGCATTGTTTCGTCACATCCGCTTGTAAGGGCATCGAAGCGGGCGGGCTTTCTCGTCGAAGAAGGCAAATACAACGCCTACACTGATCTAACACAAGAGCTTTTTGTAGCACTGCTCGGCAAAGATCGTTTTCAGCATTATATAGACACTGAAATGTTGGATGCCGAGATCGAGGCCGAGATCAGCCAGATCGAGCTGACGAACATGCTCACGGCCGAGCTTCGCAAACGCTATCCTGAATCCTACCGTTTGGCACGACGAATTTCGACGCTGATTCAGACAAGCGCAACTTTTAAGAGATTTGATAACATCGGTAATCCCGAAATTCACCGGCGGCTCGCCGATCGTCTTTACGGTCTCGCAGTTTGGCAAGATCAAAAGACGCGCCGCGACGTGCAGGAGATGGACGAGCGCGTCAAGGCTGTGTCCTTCTACGGACGAGACACGCGAATGGTCGGCTGTACCGGCGACGCTCAGATCGTCATCAGCAATCCCGAGCTCGAAAAATTGATCATCCGTGTTTTCAAGGCGATCGATTCGCCTGTCGATGTTCGCTCGCTTCGTTCGTTTGTGATGTCGCGGCTACCGATCATGGATATTCACCTGGTGCCGGTTAGCAGCGGCGGTGATAGTGACGACGACGACCGAATGCCGTTCGAGTTCTTGGACACGCGCGAAACGCCTGAGGAAGATCTGCTGCGTCACGAAGCCGAAAAGTTGGCGGCGGGTTTTGTCGAAAATTTCTTACATACATTGAATAAATCGGTTCGCGGAAAAGCAAAACAATACGACCGCATGATAAATGTGCTGTGGCACTGCTATCTGATCTCAGACAGCGGAACGCAGCTCCAAGTTGCAGATATGCTAGGCGTATCGGACTCGCTTGTGTCGGATTATCGCAAGCGCATCGAGGCGAATCTGCAGCAGCTTTCGTTCAACGGTGTCAACGAGGCGCGTCATTTCGAAAAAGCTCTCAAGCGTCGCGTGCGCGACATGATCTCGGTAGAAACGGAAAGCGTTTCCGTCTAAGACTTTTATGCTCACCACGCTCGCAAATGTCCATCGGGAGATCAAAAGATTACAAGTCGTTGCAAGGTTTTTCGCGAACTGACGATAAAGCGAACGACGAAGGTTTGTTAATACACCCTTCAAACAAAACCGCACGGACGCCGCCAACTGATTCTTACAATTTCATAAATAATGCTCTCGATGCCGAAAAGAGCATCGGCGCGTTTCATGTCGCTCCATCCGCGCCGACAGACATTTCGTCTGCTGCGAGCGTAATAGAACCTGATAACGAGTCTAAGCAAGTTAAGAAAGACAACGAGCTTCTTGGGCGTGACCGATGGCTCGTACGCAACGGCCATCTTGTGACGTTTGTCGGGCTGTATTTGTTCTCGATAATGGTGCTTTTTCGCCCGTACGAAATTGTTCCGGGTTTAGGTTTTTTGGCGTTTACAGCCTTTTATTTTGCGATGGCGACGATGCTGATCTATGCGCCGAGCCAGCTCGCGATCGAGGGCAATCTGACGATGCTCTCGACCGAGGTCAAAGCAATTTTAGCAATGACGGCGATTGCGCTGATCACGATACCGATAGCAAGGAGTCCTGCGCTGGCGTGGGAATCCTTTAACGATACTTATATCAAAGCGGTCATTATCTTTGTAGTTTTGATCAATGTCGTTCGCACGCGCAAGCGACTGATGGCGATGTTGTGGCTGTCGTTCGGTATCGGCGGATATCTGAGCGTGCGGGCGTTGCAGCTTTATCAAGAAGGCACGTTTTCCGTCGAATCATATCGCGTCGGCATTTCCGAGATTGAGGGAATGTTTGGCAATCCAAACGAGATGGCTCTGCACCTTGTGACGATGGCGCCGATAACGTTGGCGCTCGCGCTCGCATCAAAAAACAAATTAATGCGAGTCGTTTATATTGTGACGACGATACTTTTTATTGCGGCGAACACCGTCACGTATTCGCGCGGCGGTTTTCTTGGGCTGCTGGCCACGGTAATGGTTCTCGCGTGGAAGCTTGGACGCAAATACAGACTGAACGTTACGATTGCAACGGTTCTCGGCGGCGGGCTGCTGATGGTGGCGGCTCCCGGTAATTACGGCCTCAGAATGCTGTCGATCTTCATTCCCGGACTCGATCCTGTCGGTTCGAGCGACGCTCGTCGCGAGATGTTAGAGCGCTCACTGATCATAACGGCGAGAAATCCTTGGGGCATCGGCATTGGTAACTTTCCGATCGTCGGCATTCACAATCACGTTTCGCACAACGCGTTTACTCAGGTTTCGTCCGAGCTCGGTTTGCTCGGTCTTGCGGCATATCTTGTGTTTATGATCAGCCCGTTTCGCAAGCTGCGTGCGATCGAGCGAAAATGTTCTGACGCGAACGAGCACAACTGGTTCTATTATGTCTCGATCGGCTTGCAAGCGAGCATCGTCGGGTACTGGGTGTCGAGCTTTTTTGCGTCCGTGGCCTACAACTGGTTTATCTATTACCTGATCGCCTACGCGGTCGCGTTTCGCAGAATCTACAACCTCGAAACCGAAGCAAAGGAATCTGAGACTATGACTGCAAGCTGGAGCCTGCAGCATGCCGAAGCAAAATGACCTTGAATGTCGCACAAATTGTTTTCTGGACATGTGTGAGTTTGCTTGCGTATGTTTACGTCGGCTATCCGCTGCTTGTTTTTCTAGTTAGCCGATTTCTTCCCCGACAAGTTCATCGCGACATCATCGAGTTAAAAGTCACAATCCTTATAACAGCGTTCAATGAAGAAGCCGCGATCAGACAGAAGCTCGAAAACACGCTTGAGATCGATTATCCGTCAGGGAAGCTCGAGATCATCGTCGCGTCGGACGGTTCGACAGATAAGACGGACGAGATCGTCAAAGAATTTACATCAAGCGGGGTGAGACTCTTTCGACAGGAGGGTCGGGTCGGCAAAACTGAAACACAAAACAATGCCGTCTTTGAGGCGACGGGCGATATTATTTTATTTTCTGATGCGACAACAGAATACGGCAAAGATGTTCTGTCCCGCGTGCTGCCACCGTTTGCGGATGAGACTGTCGGCTGTGTTGCCGGGCGGCTCGTTTATCTCAACGATGAAAGCACAAACGTCGGCAAGGGCGCGCAAAATTACTGGAGCTATGAAACCTTTTTGAAGACAGCCGAATCTCGGGCATGTTCGCTGATCGGTGCGTCGGGTTGTCTCTACGCAGTTCGCCGCGAAGCTTACGAACCGATGTATGCCGAGGCGTGTTCCGACTTTTTGATCTGCACGATACTCTATCGCAAAGGTTTACGCAGCGTCTTCGCTCCGGACGCAGTTTGTTACGAATATACAAACCGTCACGCCGGCGACGAGCTAAAGATGCGTGTCCGTGTTATCTCACAGACTTTTACTGATCTTTGGCGCAATCGTGACATGCTAAATCCCTTCCGCAGTGGCTTTTACGCGATCGAATTGGTTTCACACAAACTGCTTCGATATGCGGTGCCGTTGATCTTAGTGACTTTGCTCATTGCAAATATGTTGCTCGCTGCTGCATCGCCGTTCTATCTCGCAACGCTTATTCTACAATCAAGTTTTTACGTGCTGGCTTTTGCGGGATGGCTCATCGAACGGAGCGGGCGGCCCTCAGGTTTGCTCGCGATGCCGCTTTACTTTACTCTCGCAAATTTTGCTTCGGCTGTCGGATTTTATAAATTCTTACGCGGCGAAAAGTACGCGCGCTGGGAGCCCATCAGACACACACGTTAATGTCGAAGAACGAAATCACACAATTTACCAAACAAGTCGGCCGCAACGTTTTGACCTCGCTGCCAAAAATTTCTATTGTAATTCCCGCGTATAACGTCGCGGAGTATATCGTCGAAACGCTCAGATCGGTGGCCGACCAGAAGTTTCGTGAGTTCGAAGTGATCCTCATCAACGACGGTTCGCCCGACACCGAAGTCTTTGAACGGATGATTCGTTTCATGATTGACGACATCGTTTACATTCGTCAGCCGAACGCCGGCGCAGGCGAAGCGCGCAACACTGCGATCAAACACGCTCGCGGCGAGGTGATCGCGTTTCTCGACGGTGACGATATCTGGATGCCCGACTTTTTGTTGTCGCAATATCTTTTTCTCATAAATGGCAACTACGACTTGGTCTATTGTGACGCGTTTCTTACAGGTTTGAACTCGCCGTATCGCCGAACGTTTATGGAAACCGCGCCATCTAACGGCTACGCGGACTTTAATGCGATTCTCGATCTGCGTTGCAACGTGATCACGTCGGGAACGATGGCCAGAAAGCAAATGATCATCGACGCGGGAATGTTTGAGACTGAACGCGTGCGCGCGCACGATTTTATGCTGTGGCTTCGGATGGCGAAGAACGGAGCGAAGATCGGTTATCAGCGAGACCAGCTGCTGAAATACCGCGTGCATCTAAACAGCTTGTCGGGCGACTCGATCAGCCGCGTCGAGCGCGAGATCGAGGCTTTCCATCGCGTTCGCAAAACGATCGAGCTTGACGAAGAGCAGAAGCAAATCATCGCTCACAGACTCGCCTCTCTTGAAGCCGATCTTGCTGTAGAGCAAGGAAAGGCATTTTTGCTCGCGGGAGATTACCGCGAAGCCGCCATTGCGTTTCGCGTCGCAAATCGCCAGCGCAATTCGTTTAAGCTCAGCGTCATCACATGGCTCGCACAGCACGCACCGCGTTTGTTGTTACGGCACTATAAAAAACACCGCGCCGCCGAGATCGCTCTTGTTCCTAAGTTCAGCCAGCGTTGACGTTCATTTTTGTCCGTTACGTTTATAGCTTGTGATGTAAGCCGGTGGTGCGATGCCCGGACTAAGTTTTGCGTCGTTCTGCGGGTTGCCCGGCGACAACTGTAAAGGCAGAATGCCCGCCCAAAAGTCGAGCGAATAATCTTCGTCATCATCGACGGGGTCGCCGGTGCGAATCTTTGCCGAGGCTTCGTCGATTGCAAGTTTTAAAACGCTCGTTGCTTTTAGTTCAAGTTCGTTCGGCCAGCGGCAATCGGCCCAGCGGCCGGGCACGATGTGTTCAGTGATCGCTTCGAGTGCACGATTTTTCTCGTCAGCGTCTGTGATTAATTCGGCTTTGCCGAGAACAACGACCGAACGGTAATTTACCGAATGATGAAACGCCGAACGCGCGATCACCAGAGCGTCGATCAAAGTAACCGTCACACAAACATCGACGCCTTTCGACAGCTCACGCAGCATTCTGCTCGCCGACGAACCGTGAATATACAGATCATTTTCGACGCGGCCAAAGCCGGTCGGAATCACATACGGCTGTCCGTCAACGACAAAGCCAACGTGGCAGATAAACGCCTCGTCGAGAATCGTGTTGATCGTTTCCCGTTCATAGTGTCCGCGCTTCGGCAGGCGTCTTAGTCGTGTGCGTTCAGTTTTCATAAGAAGTTTTAGCCACGAATGTCACGAATGGCACAAATGTGAGGCTCACAAAACCAAACGCTCGTACTCAAGTTTATGTTTTCCAAAATTAATGAGCATGGCGAGTCTAAATGACGTAGCTTTCAAGTAGTTTAGAGTTTGTGCTTTGTGAATCTCTGAAATTCGATCAAGAGCTTTGAGCTCAAGAATAATAGAATCCTCAACCAGAATATCTGCAACATATTCTCCGACAATTCGTCCGTGAAACGGCACTTGAATTGGAAATTGTTGGATGGCACGAATTCTGTTTTCTTCGAATAATACCATTAAGGAGTTTTCATAAACCTTTTCAAGAAACCGGAAACCAAGCTCGTTGTGTACCTGCATCGCGAGTCCCACGATTTTGTACGAAAGATCTTTGTAGAGAATTGTTTCTTCTGCTATTTGTGCCATTCGTGTCATTCGTGTCATTCGTGGCTAAAACTCTTACTTCGCATCCATCCAGTTGTCTCCGACGCCGACCTCGACAATGATCGGCACGTCGAGTGTAGCGGCGGCTTCCATTTCGTATTTTATGATCTCGGTTGCACGTGCGACCTCGTCTTTCGGGGCTTCGAAGAGAAGCTCATCGTGAACCTGCATGATCATCTTTGTCGCGAGGTTCTCGCGGTTCAATGCATCGGCGACGCGGATCATCGCGATCTTGACGATGTCGCTGGCCGTTCCTTGGATCGGCATGTTGATCGCCTCGCGTTCGGCGCGCGAACGCACGTTAAAATTGCGATCGTTGATCGACGGAAAATATCTTCGACGCCCAAAGAGCGAGGTTACAAAACCATTTCTGCGCGCCTCGTCGGGAATGTTGTCCATGTATTTGCGAATGCCCTTGTATGTCGCAAAATAGTCGTCGATCACCTTCCGCGCCTCTGCACGCGAAATGCCGACGCGGGTCGAGAGACCGAACGCCTCGACCGCGTATGCGATGCCGAAATTTACAATTTTTGCCAGACGGCGTTTTTCTTTTAGATCTTTTTCATCTTTCGCGCCAAACACGAGCCGTGCAGTCTGCGCGTGAATGTCCTCACCATTCTTAAAAGCTTCGAGCATTCGTGCGTCCTGCGTTATGTGCGCGAGAATACGCAGTTCGAGCTGCGAGTAATCCGCCGAGATCAGCTTGCAGCCTTTTTCCGGAATGAACGCTCTGCGAATCTGCTGACCGAGCTCGGTTCGCACCGGAATGTTCTGCATATTCGGCTCAGTCGAACTCAAACGACCGGTCGCGGCGACAGTTTGATTGAGACAGCCATGCACGCGTCCGTCGTCGCGGATCATTCGCGGCAGCGCGTCGGCGTA
>JANOGL010000433.1:0-22167 GCA_031405985.1 Acidobacteriota bacterium
CGATCACTAGTCACAAGGTCAGGGTTAAGTTGCTCATTATCGACCTGAACCCTTGCCGTGGCCTGATAGATACTGGGTTTTTTGGCCATGTAGATCGCAGACAGAATCGTCGCCAGGACCGCGATACCAATCACGAGCCAGAGCCGTTTGCGGATTGCTCGCCAATAATCTAACAGCTGCGAGTTTTCAGATTGTGCATAACGATAGGACGGATATTGCGGGCCGGCAACTGCCTGTGAATCATGGGCCTGCTCGATCTCGGCGGTGTTGCTCAATGGATTTTTTACGATCTCACGAGTTTCTTTCATAAAAATTATGGCAATCGATATATGGCACTCGGTACCGAGCTCTTGATCGAATTTGCAATGCCGTAAAGTATCGACTTCATCTTATCCTCCGAAACCGCAACAATATCGTTAGGTTCAAGAAACGGGTCTCTTACTTTTCCTTTGTCAATGTCGTTAAGGTTGTAAACAAGCTCCTCGCGGTCAGCTTTGCCGTCGATTTGTCTCAGAATTCGGATTTTGTCTTTCTTTGCTGCCGCCTTCAAACCCTCGGCGGAAACAAGTGCTTGTGTCAGCGTAATCGGCTCGCGAACCTCTATCGTCCCCTGTTTGTTGACATTGCCGTAAACATAAATGACGTCCGCCTTTAACAACGAAACTACGTCGCCCGGCTGCATCCACAATGTTTGTTTGCCCTGTTGAACATCGCGAACCTTAAAGTCCATCACAGCGACTTGGTCGCCATCAGTTTGATCGCCTCTGTCGCGACATTGCGAAGTACTGCCGGTTCGAGCAACTAGTATTCGGGTGCCCGATTCCTTGTTCGGCCCACCAGCCATGGCGAGCATCTCGAGCAAGTGATAGCGTCGATTTATGAAATATGTACCCGGTTTCTCAACCGCACCAATCACGGCGACGGACTGGGACCGCTGTTCCGAGACAACCACGTTCACCTGCGGATCCCGAATAAACCTCGCTTTATATGCCTCGGCGATCTCCCCCGCCAGTTCTCGCTCCGTCTTGCACACGGCGATCAACGGCTTATCGAGCCTGAAAAGCATTATCGTTCCGTTGGGACTGACTGCAATTCGTTGGTTAAGGCTAGGATGTTGAAAAACCTGTACCTCAAGAATGTCCTGAAAACCGATGCGGTATCTATCGTTTTTAGCTTGCAAACCCGCAATTAAACTGTCAGGCGGCGCCTGCACATCTTGCGCCGACCCGGCAACCCAAAATGCAAAGATGAAAACCGTCGTAAGGATAAATCTGTAAGTCCTCATAACCACTCCTAAAACCCTAACTTGCAAACGGATATAATAACAAAGCAAAGTGCATTGTGAAACATAAGTTTTGAATCTAAAGGCATTTTGCTAAACTTTGTAAGCGCAAAATGGAAACCGCGACGCCGATGCTTCGGCAATATCTCGAGATCAAAAAGCAATATCCCGGAACCATACTCTTCTTCCGGCTCGGCGATTTCTATGAGATGTTCAACGAAGACGCACTAGTTGGCTCTCGCGAACTCGACATCACGCTCACCGCGCGGCAAAAAGATAGCCCAAATCCAATCCCGATGTGCGGTGTGCCCTACCATGCGGCGGCAAATTACATCGCCCGCTTGGTGCGGAAAGGCTATCGCGTCGCAATTTGCGAACAAACCGAAACGCCGTCAAAAGGTGTAAAACTCGTCCGACGCGAGGTTGTGCGCGTAATAACGCCCGGAACGGCTATCGATCCGCAGCTTGTTGAGCCCAAGGAATCGGTGTATCTCGCCGCGATTTGCGGCAAAGATGACAATTTCGGTGCCGCATTTCTTGAAATATCGTCGGGGAACTTCTTTGCAACCGAGACACTCGGCGCCGACGCTTGGCAAAAGATTTGCGGTGAGATCGGCACTTACTCGCCGCGCGAGCTATTGTTTCCGTCCTCGATGCAAAACCTGGTTACCGGCGAGTTTGGCGGGGGTGAATCTGTTGAACCGCCGCTATTTAGCGACGCGAATCGTATTTCTGAGTCATCGAAACTAACCCTCACACCTCGCGAAGATAACGACTTTGAGCAAAAGGAAGCCTCGCGACTTCTCAAACAACAACTCAAAGTTGCCGATCTCGCCGGATTTGGCCTCGAGGGTAATGATGCAGCAATAAAAGCCGCCGGAGCGTGTCTTAGATATGCGCAGCAAACTCAACGCGCAGCCGCAGGACATATTTCGGAGATCAAGTATTTCGAAACCGACGATCACCTCATCCTTGATGCCGTTACGCTGCGGAACCTGGAAGTTTTCGAATCACGCGGCACGTCTTCAAAGAACACGCTTTTCGGCGTCATTGACGAAACCGTCACTGGCATGGGAGCGCGGTTGCTCAAGCAATGGCTGCTAATTCCATCGCTTAAGCGAACGGAAATTCAAACTCGGCTAAACGCGGTCACTGAACTTAACGCCAGCGTTTTGCGCGAAAGGTTGCGGTTTTTGCTAAAACAAGTTGGTGACCTCGAGCGATTGATTGGGCGCTTGAATCTTGGGACTGCAACACCGCGGGACTTGATTGCTCTTAACAGCTCTATCAAACAGTCACCGCACATCAACGATGCTCTGTCGAACTCTAAATCGTTGCTTTTGCTGGTCTTAGCGGAGAATATTTTCGAGCTGCCTGAGGCCCGCGAGCTAATCGACAGGGCGATCGCCGACGAACCACCTGTGAATCTGAACGACGGCGGCGTTATTCGCGGTGGATTTAGCGTTGCACTCGACGAATTGCGCTCGGTTTCAACCTCGGCTAAGCAAACGATCGCGAACTTTGAGGAATGCGAGCGAACGCGCACAGGTATTGGGAATCTTAAAGTGCGTTTCAACAACGTTTTTGGTTATTACATCGAGGTCTCGAAAGGCAATGTTTCCCGTGTTCCTGACGACTATGAACGCCGCCAGACTC
The DNA here is from genome assembly GCA_031405985.1 of Acidobacteriota bacterium. GTDB lineage: Bacteria > Acidobacteriota > Blastocatellia > Pyrinomonadales > Pyrinomonadaceae > OLB17. Next base: position 2,939 of record JANOGL010000433.1, read on the forward strand.
TCGCAAACGCTGAGCGTTACACGACGCCGCAGTTAAAAGAGTGGGAACAAAAGGTCCTAGGAGCCGAAGAGCGAATAATTCAGCTCGAAACCGAGTTATTTGAAAAGATACGCGAGCGCATTTGTTCCGAAACCCGCAAGCTGCAATCGACGGCCCGCGCGATGGCGACACTCGATTGTTTATGCTCGCTCGCCGAGGTCGCAACGACGCGTAATTATGTCTGTCCGAGTTTGCATGATGGCGACGAGATCGAAATCAAGAATGGACGTCATCCAGTGGTTGAAGTTAGCCTAGGCAATTCATTCATTCCAAACGATATAGTACTTAACAATTCTACCGATAGATTGTTGGTGATTACCGGTGCAAACATGGGCGGGAAATCGACCATTCTCAGACAAACAGCGATCATTCAGCTACTTGCGCAGATCGGTTCGTTCGTTCCTGCGGCTTCGGCGCGGCTTCCAATAGTCGATAGAATCTGGACACGTGTCGGAGCTTCGGACGATCTCGCGTCGGGACGCTCAACGTTCATGGTCGAAATGACGGAGACGGCCGCTATTTTGCATAACGCAACACCAAAAAGCCTGATTTTACTGGACGAAATTGGCCGGGGCACTTCGACCTTCGACGGGCTTTCGATTGCCTGGGCGGTCGCAGAGTATCTTCACACCTCACCCGAACACGCGGCGAAGACCCTTTTCGCGACGCACTATCACGAATTGACCGAACTTGCCGAAAGTCTGCCCGGTGCAAAAAATTATCAGATAACTGCGAGTGAAAAAGACGGCGAAGTCGTGTTTCTGCACAAGCTACAGCCAGGCAAAGCTTCAAAATCCTACGGCATTGCAGTGGCAAGGCTTGCCGGCTTACCGGGTTCCGTTATTGAACGCGCGAAAAGCGTTCTGGAAAAACTCGAAAAATATGAGCTTGCCGTGTTTGCAGACGAAAAGAAAGGCGGTTTGGCAAAAGCCGCGGCCGGAAGTTTGGCTGCCCAGTATTCGCTGTTCGCTGTGTCCAACGAAAGTGCAATTGATGAGCTTCGCGATGTAAAAATTGACGATCTGACCGCTGACGAATCGAAACAACTGCTTGAAAAGATAAAAGGCAAGATAATCTAGTAAATTTCGATGTATTTTGGCTTTTCCTGATGTTTAATTAGAAGTTTTACAGAGCCTTGGCCATCGGTAAGCATTTCAATCGCTATTTTTCGGACGATCTTAGTTCTCGACCCTGATTTATCCGCCAAGATCACGGCCAACGATTTCTCAAACCACGCATCACGGTCAGACCATTCGGGAAAGATATTTTTCAGTAGTGTGACGACGGCAAGCTTGTTTTTTGGCGCGAGCGTTTGGTCAGATTCGAGTTTGATCGAGATGCCGAGATTCACCTCGCTGAGTTCTTTCTTTGTTCCGTAAATCTCGAGCTTTATTTTTCTGTCTGGCGAGAAACCTTGCCACCGGTTGTTTTCGATTGTTGATGAGAACTGATCGATCGCGAGCAATCTACTCAGTCCTTTTACGGCCTGATCGTATGAAACGCCGAGGCCGATAACCTGCTCGTTCGATCCTTTTGGCGCGCCGCCCTTGGCACCAAACCACAACGCTGCAAACTGGCCGTCGATCGCAACACCCAACTCCTCCCACTCCAAGTCTTTGAACATGCTTAGATTTAAGATTATTGAATTATGCAACGTGCTCTTTTTCCATGCGTCGAGAGCGGAAATCGACAAGGCTCGGCCCATTGCCGTTCGATAGAGCGTTTCGTAACCTCGACCGTCGTAACCTGATTTTAGTCTCTGAGGTGAATCAGTTACGCACGGCCATGTCTTTTGATCGTTTATGTCGTATTTGCAGTTGCTCCAGCTATGCGTGAGGGATTTGAGGTTCTGTTTTAAGTCCAGCACGCGGCGGTTTGCCACCATGCTTAGCGGGTTAGACGAACGCAGCTCGCTTCGGCCGTTTGCGACGCGGTACCGGTTCACGAGGTTGAGCAAAATCTTCTCTTCCGAGGAAACCTCATCCCCGGTGCAATTGGTGGCTTGTAGAATTTGTGTCCCTGTGCAATTCGCCTGAGCGAAGATTTGTGAGTAAAAAGCGAAAATGCCGCATATCACCATCGTTAAAAGAACTTCGTTAATACTGATCCGGTGTGCGGTCATTGCTCTGTGACTTTTTATATTATGACAAAACGCCCGAACTTTATAAAAGGCGGAGCGGCTGGTAAACTCGACCCCTGAAGATCGTACGGATGTATCCACTTGACCAGCTCAATTCCCTGTCACTCGAAGAAAAAATAGGACAGTTGTTTTTCATCGGCGTCCCAGGCACCGAATTAGACGACCAGACAAAAAGTTTGCTTTCGGACGTTTCGCCCGGCGGCGTGTGTCTGTTTGCTCGCAATATTCGCGACGCTGAGCAAGTGCGCAATTTGCTCGATTGCATAACTTCTTTTTTACCAATCCAACCATTTTTGAGCATTGATCAAGAAGGTGGCCTGGTCGACCGTCTGCGACGAATCATGACGCCAATGGTTGCCGCTAATAAATTAAGAACGGCTGACGATGCGGCGCAGTTCGGACGAATCATCTCAGAAACGCTACTTCTCCTTGGCTTTAACATGGATTTTGCTCCGGTTGTCGATGTGGTTGATGAAGTTCGGGCGAAATACTCAAACGGCCTTCACTCTCGCGCATTCGGTCACGACAAAGCTCAGGTTGTCGAGTTTGCAACGGCGTTTCTAGATGCTATGCAAGACAACGGCATCATCGGTTGTCTAAAACATTTTCCGGGTCTTGGCGCCGCACAGATCGATTCGCATGAAGATTTGCCGGTTGTGAACATCAGCGAAGAAGAACTTTCATCAGTCGATCTATATCCGTACAAAAAAATGCTGTCATCTGCGAAATCGGTAATGATTGCTCACGCTAGCTTTCCAAAGTCGCGGTTGCAGGCGACCGACAAACATGGGAAACTTCTACCGTCTTCCTTGAGCCGCAATTTTGTAACGGAGCTTCTGCGCGACGAACTTCAATTCGACGGCGTCGTGATAACCGACGATCTTGAAATGGGTGCAATCGTAAAAAATTACGGCGTCGGCGATGCGTGCAAAATGGCAATTATATCCGGGGTTGACATGCTGGCGATCTGTGCGGATCAGGACAGAATTGTCGAAGGGTTTCGAGCGGTACTAGATGCGGCAGAATCCGGCGAAATCTCGGCAAAGCGTATCGATCAGTCATTAGAACGGATTGCAAAGCTAAAATCCCACCTAAGCTCGTCGTCGCAGTTTGATAAGGACAAGTTAGTCAGTTTGTCTGCCGCGATCACCGAACTTAACCAAAATCTTTCCTAGTTACAGGACTTTATCATGCGTAAATTATTATTGGTTTTATTGGTATTGACGTTTTTGACCTCCGCTCAGACATGCCGTCGTCGCGGTGGCGATGCTGTCACCGTTGCGCTGCCGGAGAAATTTACGGCCTTCGACACGCTCACATCGACGGCCTCTGACGCGTCAGCCGAGCGCGTAAAGAATTTGATATTCAATGCACTCGTCAAGAAGAACGAAAACTTCGAATACGTTGGTGAGCTAGCTAAAGAAATCAAAACTTCGGACGACGGCAAGACGCTCACCTTTGTGTTACAAGACGGGGTGAAATTTCACAACGGTGCCGCATTTACCTCTGCTGATGTAAAATACACATTCGACGAACTAATCAAGTCAAACGGTTACAAGGCCGGAGCGTTTTTCGATACCGTACCAGCCGATAAATCTGCAACACGCGTACCACAACCACCGGCGGCCAGTGCAAACGCCGCTCTAAAACCTGCCGCAGAGGTAAAAACAAAACGGGTCGCACATATCACTTCGATCGAGACACCCGATGCCAAAACGGTTGTTTTTACTGTTACGCGCCCCGCGTTGGGTAACCAGCTTCTTTCAAACCTCGTTGCGATACCGATCATTCCGAGCGGCTCGGTGGCGCAGCAAAAAGACAGTCCGGTCGGTTCTGGGCCGTTTAGGTTTACGAGCTTTGACGCGTCGCAGAACATCGTGGAGTTGGACGCAAATGCAGACTATTGGGAAGGTTCTCCGAAGGTCGCGAAGTTGCGTATAAAGACCGTGACCGATGCTACAGCTCTTCAAAGCGAGCTGCAATCGGGTGGCGTCGACATTGCTCCGAACCCGTCAAATCTTCCGCCGGATATGCTCAACGCTCTCGGCGGCAACGCAAATCTCAGGATCGATCAGTTCGACGGTTCGAACATTCAGTACCTCGTTTTCAACACGCAGTCCCCGCCGCTGAATAACCCAAAGATCAGACAAGCGATCGGTTATGCCATCGATCGGCAGAAGATTGTGAGTGAGCTTCTCTCAAATCAGGCAAAGGTCGCGAGTTCGATACTTCCCTCCCAGTCATGGGCCTACTACGCAGGTACCTCTTACAATTTTGAACCCGCAAAAGCAAAGCAGCTTTTGAAAGACGCCGGCTACAATAACGAACCAATCGTTTTCAAGTACGGCGCCGGCAACGCGATGGTTAATCAGTATGCGCAGGTAATACAAAGTGCCCTAAACGACATTGGTCTCAATGTGCGGATCGAGACGCTTGAGGTCAACGTCATTCGCCAGCAGCTTGCTCAAGGTCAGTATCAGATGTTTACTGGCGTATGGATCGGCGGAAATCAGGATCCGATCTTTTTGCGCGACCTGTTTAGTTCGACGAAAATCCCTGGCGGCGGCGTGTCGTGCTGCAATCGTAGCCGTTACAAAAATGACGAAGTCGACAAACTAGTAGACGATGCGGTGAACGGAACCGATAAAGCCCAGGCTAAACAGTTTTACGAAAAAACCTGGGAGATTGTTAGCAGTGACCTACCACTGTTGCCGCTTTGGTATCCGGCGAACATTGTCGTTTCTAACAAACGCATCGGTAACATCAAAATGAGTGGCAGCGGCGACTGGAGCTTTTTGAAGGATATTACGGTGCAGTAACCCTTGTGTCAGTAGCCCGCACGTTAGTAAGGGCTCAATGTTGGGCAATTCTACACTGAGCCCTTGTTTACACGCGGGCTACTGACACGGTCGGGCATTTACTTGACAATCGTATCTCACACGCTAGAATTATCAATTGCCACAAGCGGGAGTAGCTCAGTGGTAGAGCGCGACCTTGCCAAGGTCGAAGTCGCGAGTTCGACCCTCGTCTCCCGCTCCAGTTTTTGAAAGTAGAAAGGCGGAAGGATAAAGGAGAAAGTCATCTGACCTCAACTTTATCCTTTCGCCTTCATCCTTTATCCTTTCAACAGTGGCGGCGTGGCCAAGTGGTAAGGCAGAGCTCTGCAAAAGCTTTATTCATCGGTTCGATTCCGATCGCCGCCTCCAAAACCTCCCTTTTTCCAATTAGCTACAGGCCGAATTTATACGCCGGCTACAGAGCGAAAACTCTATTTTAGACTTGTGACATTGACGGAAAGGTCACGGGACGACCTTATGCTGCCTGGCATAAAAAAAACTAGATTCTATCGTTTATTAGCGCTATACTCTCGACATATTGCAAATTTATGATGGTTGGGGACGTAGCACAATGCCCCTTTCGGATATTTTGGACCCGGGTATTTAGACAATTTTGATGTCTGCTGAGCAAGGACCCGACGAAAACGGTGTTGCATGGTTTCTGACGCTAGTTCCCATTTTCTTCGTGGGAGGTATTAAATGGCGATGAAAATTCACCCTTTTGTTCTCATGATTTTAGGGTCGGGGATGCTTACCGCGATGGCGCAAACCCCGCAGCCTTCACCGAGCACAACCAGTGATGAAACCTCGCTTTCGCTGCCGTCCAAGCAGAACGCTCAGATGGAACTAATGGACGGCAGAGTAATTAAGGTCGTAGACGGCGATTCGATCACGGTTCAATCTAAAGGCCAGATTGTCTATGCGGTTAAATTGCAGGCTATCGATGCACCGGATGTAGGACAACCATTTTTTGAGGAAGCCAGAAAAAGTCTCTCCAAACTCATCCTTAATAAGGACGTGAGGGTTGTAATAAATACTACCTACGGCGAAAACATGATCATCGGTTCTCTCTATCGAAATGGCCAGGATATAGGTTTGACGCTCATTGAACAGGGTCTGGCTTGGCATTTCAAGCGATTCGCCTTTCAGCAGAACGCTTCGGCCCGAAAAAGCTATTCGGACGCTCAGTCCTCCGCCTCCGCGGCTCGTATGGGTCTGTGGGCCGATGAAAAACCAGTCGCGCCTTGGGATTTTCGTGGCGAATCCACAATATTGCCGTCAAAAAATGAACGAAAATACCTCGTTGGGCCAAAAGGTGGTTGTTACTATGTTTCGGAAAGTGGAAGAAAGGTATACGTGCAAGACAAGACACTTTGTGGCCTCTCACCGCCTTTGACCAAGCCGTAATGAGAAGTATTAAGTAAATGCCTAAGTTCTGTCCAAAATGTAAAGAACAAAATGAGGTAACGGCGATCAGCTGCAAGTGCGGTTACTTTTTTGTCGACGAGATTGAGGAGTCGCAATCAAATGAATTGGCTCAATTACGTCATCTCCGAAGGAAGCGGATCTATGCCATGGTTGTGGCATTACTCGGTTCGGTTGCTTTATTGTTGGCTTTCGCCGCGTCTTTCGGCGGGTTCTTTCGGGACCAGGTAGAGGCAAATAGCTCTGACCCATCTCAAGGGATCGTTGACAAGCCGTCGAAAGATACAAATCAAGAACTTCCAACTAATCCCGTATTTCCGGAAAACGGTATTCCGTATGAAGTAACAAAGGTTCTTTCGGGTGGCGTGATCGTAGTTATCGATGCCAATAGGCTGGAACATCGAATCATTCTCCTTGGAATCCGTGCGCCAAAGCTGGACGAGAACTTTGGGCGAGAATCAAAAGAATCGTTATCCAACGCGGTTACGCATAAGTTCGCAATTATTAGGCTCAGAAATTTTACGAATGCAGCGGAAGTGATCGCCGAAGTTATGATCGACGGATCAAATATCGGCCTTCAGCAGATTCTTAAAGGCATGGCGTTGCTGGTGCCTGAACAGGTATCCGGACTTTCAGAAGTCGAACAACGGCAATATTTTGAAGCTGCAACAATCGCAAAAGTCGGTAAATACGGCGTTTGGAGTGGAAAACAGGGTGTAGAACCGTCGATCGGGGAAATCGCCGGTGACACCGCGCCGACGAATGGATCGGCCGGTTCCCCTCAAATAGATGTTGGAGCGCAAGTGGTCGGGATCAAATCCACTGGTGACAAAAAACAACGGATCAATGGATTTAAGATTGGACGATCGGTCGAGACCTCGGATTACGTTCCGATACCCGAACCATACGTGCCGATACCCGAACCAAATGCATCTCCAGTCGTTTCGGAAGCGGTTAAACCTGCACCAAACACAAAGGTAGGCGGTATGGCAAACGAGCCTCCTGCGATCAGTCCCGGCAAGGCAGTCGCCGCTCCGTTGTCCGGCAGGAAGTACATTCGCGGCCCGTTTGGAGGCTGCTACTACCTAAATTCCAAAGGCAACAAGTCTTATGTGGATCGAAGTATGTGCAATTGAGGAAGCGGGACATTAGGTTATTCCAAGTGTCTCCTGTCTATGTGTAATCGGCGACTGATTTTCGTTTTAATGGAGACCCGTAAAAAAACCTCAAATTGATAAAACTGACGGAGGTGAACCAATTGAAAATAGTACTTCTGATATTTCTAATATTATTCTCCGCGGTTGTTTCAGACTCTCAGACCGCGTTAGTTTTCAGTGAAAACACCTTCCTACGGGGTAAACCGTCCGACACCGGCGAGGTGGTTGATACTCTGGTGCGCGACACTAAGGTGCAGATAATCACAAAGCAAGGCATTTGGTACTTGGTTCAAGCATCTCCTTTCGTCGGCTGGGTCCACGGCAACTCATTAAGATTAAGACGTTCTTCAAAATCCGCTCAGATCATACGACCGAAAACTAAATCGAGTCCGGCCACGCAACCGTCGACGGCTGCTGTCAGTTCATCTCCGCAACCGGTAGTTACGCCCTCTCAGCCTGCTGGGACGACGGATGCGTCGTCGGCCACTAAAACTGCTCCCGTTTCTAGCGGATCCAAAGATGGGCGAGTCTATATACGCGGCCAGTTAGGAGGCTGCTACTTCATGCGATCAGGAGGGAAAAAAGTATATGTCGATCGCGGGTTTTGTAATTAGACGTGTCTGAGAACAACCTGTTGATTGTGCGATTACTTGCGTCGCCAATAAATTACTATCGTTCGTATCAAAGCCTAAACCAGGCGGTTCAAGCGAGATCAACAGCAACACACATTTTAGACAGCATCTAGGGGCGTGCGCTTATTAAAAGCTGAGTGTAGCGAGAACCGTAGCAACCAAGTGCATACTTGGAGAGTCACCGAGCGGAAAGTGAATGCCGGGGAGTCCTGTTAATATCGATTTCTGACACTCAGTGATATTCGGTGAATCAACCTAATTATGAACTGCAAAGGCTTTATTCATCGGTTCGATTCCGATCGCCGCCTCCAAAATATTCCGCATACTTTAAATTGGTAATCTCGTCGAGTAGTTTTGGACTCTAACTTTGTGATAAGTTGAGGTAGTCGATTCATGCTGTATTTTTCCGGGCCAAAATTGCGACGTTTGGGGTTTTTCGGCGTCTTGCTTGCGTGCTGTATGAGTTTATCCGTCGGGGCTCAGCAAGCTAATTCGCAGATGGAACCCGTCGTGGTTCAACCGGGAGCGCCAGGGCAGCCGACACGAATATTACCCAACAATACGAGAGCCGTATTGCCGCCGAGTTCAAAAAAAGACATCGAGTTCATGCAGGGCATGATCATGCATCACGAGCAAGCGGTTGTAATGACTGCGTTGATCGAGTCACGAACCGACAATCGCGACATTCGTCTTATCGGCGCGCGTATCAGCCAATCGCAGACTGATGAAATGAATTTCATGAAACGCTGGCTCGAAGTTAGAGGTAAGCCTGTCGTGTCGATGATGGATGGAATGTCGGACGGCGACATGAGCGACAAGTACGCTTCGGGCGGAAAAATGCTGATGCCCGGCATGTTGACTCCAATTCAAATGGGTGCATTAATGAGAGCAAAAGGCGCAGACTTTGACCGGCTGTTCTTGAAAGGCATGATACAGCATCATAAAGGTGCGTTGGTCATGGTAAAAGATCTGTTCGACTCGCCGGGTGCGGGGCAAGATGCTGAGCTGTTCAATTTTGCAACAGACGTCGACAGCGGCCAGCGTGCCGATATTAGATCAATGGAAACTTTACTAAATAAAAAACCGTAGAAAACAACATTATGAACCGAGTACAAACGATCGCTTACCGTTTACTGTTTGCTTCCCTGTTTTTATGCGTATGTTCTGCGACATGGACGCTGGCTCAACAAGGGCCACAAGCTGCAAAACCGCTGCCACCGGGTATGAAAGGCTCGGATGCCAGCGACCCACGCTCAAAATTGACGCCGGGTATGTACGATGCCGGCGAAATTGCAATGGGCATCAAGCACGTCGCTCTTCTCAAAAAACCTGCGGCGTTTGACCTCGGCATAGACCCGAACGATCCTCGTGTCGACAAAGCTCTCGGTGCGATGGGCATTCTTCCGGGCGCTCCGCTCCCGCCACAGTTAAGAATGGTTGTCGCAGGCCTGGCTCTTGCCAACTCGGACATGGCCTTTCAAGGCAACAACCTAGTTCTGGGAAACTTCTACGGCATCAACATTTACGACATCACCGATCCATCAAAAGCTAAATTGGTGACGTCGATGTTGTGTCCGGGCGGGCAAGGCGATGTGTCGGTTTTCAAGAACCTCATGTTTATGTCAGTGGAGGCGCCAAATGGCCGACTGGATTGCGGCACAGAGGGATTTCCTCCGCCGCCGCCTCCAGCTGCGGGACAAGAGAACGTACGATCTTTGCCTGCCGCGAATAAAGATCGTTTTCGCGGAGTGCGAATTTTTGACATCAGCGATATTCGAAATCCGAAGCAGGTCGGTGCGGTGCAGACTTGTCGCGGCTCGCACACACACACGCTGGTCGTTCCGCCGAATGATAAGGACAATGTTTATATCTACGTCTCGGGAACCTCGTTCGTCCGTCAAAGCGAAGAGCTTGCGGGTTGCTCGGATGGCGCGCCTGACAAGGATAAGAATACCGCGCGTTTTCGAATCGATATTATCAAGGTTCCGGTAAATGCTCCTCAAGATGCGAAGATAGTTTCGACTCCTCGAATTTTCGGTGACGAAAAGACGGGCGCGATAAATGTCCTAAACGACGGCGGCTCGCACGACGGCAACGGAAGAGTTGAAGAAACTGACCAATGCCACGACATCACTGTGTATTCGCAACTTGGTCTCGCGGCCGGTGCGTGTTCGGGTAATGGAATTTTGCTCGACATCAAAGATCCGGCCAATCCAAAACGCATCGATGCAGTAAACGACAAAAACTACGCTTACTGGCACTCGGCTTCGTTCTCGAATGACGGCAAGAAGGTCGTCTTTACCGACGAGTGGGGCGGCGGCATGGGCGCACGTTGTCGCGAGACAGACCCGAATGTCTGGGGAGCGAACGCAATCTTCAACCTGAAGGACAACAAACTCACATTCGCAAATTATTACAAACTGCCTGCCGCTCAGGGCGAAAGCGAAAACTGTGTCGCTCACAACGGCTCGCTTGTGCCCGTACCCGGTCGCGACATTAAGGTGCAGGCGTGGTATCAGGGCGGCATTTCCATCATGGACTTTACCGATGCTGCAAATCCGGTTGAGATCGCCTACTTTGATCGCGGACCGATCGATCCGAAGATGGTCGTTCTTGGCGGCTCATGGTCCGCTTACTGGTACAACGGTCATATTTACTCGTCAGAGATCGCACGCGGCTTGGATATTTTTGAGCTCACACCGACCAAGTTCCTAACTCAAAACGAAATCGACGCCGCAAACGTGGTTCGCGTAGCCGAGTTGAACGTGCAGAATCAGGAACGGATCGACTGGCCACGCAAATTAGTTGTGGCGCAAGCATACGTCGATCAACTTGAGCGCTCTCAAGCACTGTCTGCTAATGAGATCGCTGATTTGCGTCTGTCAATGCAAAAAGCAGGAAGTTCGGCAAAAGAGCTTAAAAACCTTAAGAGATACACAAAGTCTCTGGATAAAAGCGCCGGCACTTCAATGAATGCCGCCGACGCCGCCCGAATGCGAGCTTTGGCTGGGATTCTGAAGCAACCAGCACTTTGATTGTTGCCGTCTCTGGCATATAAGATAGCCACGAATGCACGAATGAAGAAACCGATCTTATTCGTGAATTCGTGGCTAATGCTTTTTTTATCTTAAGGACGAATTGATTTTTGCCAGCATATCCGAACCCGGACACAAGGTGTCTTTGCCTAGTGCATTTAGCGGCACGTCGCTGCTATTGAGGGTGTCGTGAAGATCGTTCGAGTCCTTGTCTATGTAAAGCAATCCCGTGAGAATTTCGCCGGTTTGTTTTGCCCGTTGCATTGCACTTGCAGCTGAGTTGCGGTCGAACGGGTCCCAGTCTTTTGCGAGTTTATGCAGGCGGATGGTGGTGCCGTCGTGCATTAGCAGGTCGTTGACGCTGCCGGCCTCGTATGAGGTCGTGATCTCGTTCATCATCGGCGCAAAATCCATTGTGCCCGTGATCTCGACATGCTCGCGGACGTAGTCGTAGGATTTTGTCGAGCCTGCGTTGTTGTTGAATGTGACGCAAGGCGAGATGACGTTGAGGAACGCAAAGCCTTTGTGCTTCATCGCGGCTTTTAGCAGCGGCGTGAGCTGTTCTTTGTCGCCCGAGAAACTCTGAGCGACGAACGTCGCTCCCAGCTCGATCGCGAGGCTTGCGAGATCAATGGCTTCGAAAAGATTGACGCTTCCGGCTTTGCTTTTTGAGCCGGCGTCAGCAGTCGCGCTATCTTGCCCTTTGGTCAGGCCGTAGCAGCCGTTGTTCATCACGAGGTAAACCATGTTCAGGTTTCGCCGGACGACGTGGACGAACTGTCCCATCCCGATCGAGGCCGTGTCGCCGTCGCCCGAGACGCCGAAATAGATCAGGTCGCGGTTCGCGAGATTTGCACCAGTCGCGACCGACGGCATACGCCCGTGAACCGAATTGAACCCGTGCGAATTCGACAAAAAGTACGCCGGCGATTTCGAAGAGCAGCCGATGCCCGATAGCTTTGCCACCTTGTGCGGCTCGATGTTCATCTGCCAACACGCCTCGACGATCGCCGCATTGATCGAATCATGCCCGCACCCCGCACACAGCGTCGAAAGCGAGCCCTCGTAATAATCGACCGTGTACCCAAGGTCGTTCTTCGGCAACGCCGGATGTCGAAATGTTGATCTGACGTAGGTCATAAACGGAACGCGGACACTCTTGTCCGCTCTTACTTCAAATTACTCCATTCGTCTGCGGTGATCTCGCGACCGAGGATTTCAGTCGCTTCACGAATCATCATCTTCAATTGCGGTACGGAATATTCCGAATTCGACGGCACGGTTAATCGATGATCTCCGAGAACGAGAAATTGATGTCTCGAACCGGAGTACGGACCATCAAAACCGAGCCGTCGAAGTCTGCGAATAAACTCATTTCGCTTACACGGACTCCACTGGCTCATAAACGGGGGCGCTGTTCAAATTTATGTTTGAAAGAACCGGTAATTCGTGACCGAGCTTAAGTCCAACCAGAACCCAATCCTCAAGCGTTGACCGCAACTCGCTTTCGCATTCACGCAACGTCGCCGCAAACGCAATAACTCCTTTGCATGATGGAATGCGTCCGGTGAAGGTGTTGTCTTCCAGCTTGTCGTACTCAGCCTCTTGCAAGGCAAGTTCAACGTAATCGCTCAAAATGTAATTCCCTGACATACGGTTATATTACCACGATGTGTAGCTCGCGATCGGCTTGAATTCCGAAATCCGAAATCCGCAATCTAAAATTGAAGGGGCCGTGTAACCAAGGTCGTTCTTCGGCAATGCCGGATGTCGAAAGGTTGATCTTACGCGTCGTCAACCGCCTGATGCCCTCGTAAATATTCTCGCGGTCGGCAACCTTATTCCTCCGCGGAGCCAGCTTTGTCTGAACGTCATCCAACGCCGCCTGCGCGTGCGCCAACAAAGTCTGCAAAGCCGGTATCTCGATCAGCGGATTCGTCGGCTTATAATCCCCGCCATAACCCACGCAAAACGCGATCAACGTCTCAAAATTCGCCACATTCCAACTAGATTTCCTTTTCCATCTTCCCTTTTATCTGCCTAAAGATATCATCCGCCGTGATCGGCATGCCGTCGTAGCCCACGGACGGGCAAACGAACTTTGCGGCGGCGGTGCCGAGCTCGATCATCATCAGGCTGCCAGCTCGAGGCGATTACTCACCAGCTCCTTCTCGATTTTTGCTGGCAATTCGACCATGTGGAAACGGTTTGACGCAAAGGCATAGTCTTCGCCGCTTTCGTCGATGACGCGGATATAGCCCTCGGCAGCGGCTTCGTCGTCCTCAATTACTTTGTAAAGCTTTCCAACCTCCAACGACGCAGGATAATCGTTATTATTTAAGCAGAGAGCGAAGTGCGAATTTTTCTTTTTCATATCAATCCAGAAACGGCAGTTTTAGTTTGACTTCCTTCTTACCAACGCCGTGTGCCTCATACCAATGAACTTCCGCAAGCCGTATTTTACCACTTAACAGACGAACCGAAGCAACACCCTTTAGCTTTCGCCATCGTCCCGGTCCGTACATTCTCCGCATTCTTTTGCGATCTCTGACGCCGACACCAGCAGCGATGGTTTCAATGTCGGTAATTTCGCTGACGATCTCAAAGTCCATCGAAGTCTGATCCTACCCAGTCGCTACGGCTCACGGTCCTGACAAGCCTTTATCTGCCTGTAAATATTATCCGCCGTGATCGGCATGCCGTCGTAGTTGAGGACGGAAAGGAGCTTTGCGGCGTCGACGCCTAGCTCGATCATCATCAGGCTGCGGAACTGTGCGTCGCGGTTTTGTTCAATGACGAAGATCGTAGAGTGAGCGTTGACGAAATCGCGAAACGCCTTGCCGAACGGAAATGCCCGGGCTCGCATCGCGTCGAGGTGAATTCCCTCTTCGGCGAGGAGCTCTAATGCCTCCTCGGCGGCATAGGTTGAAGTTCCGAAATAGATGACTCCCATGTTAGAACCGCCTCCGTTAGGGGGCGGCCAGTTTGTTGAATACGAGTGAGCGAACTGGCCCCCCGCTGATGCAGGGGGTTCTGACCAGAATTCCGGCTGAGGCACCAACTCCTTCGCTGTGTCCCACTTGCGGGCGAGCCGATCAACAAATCGTTGATACACGTCGGCGTCTTCGGTATAGACGGCGTATTCGTCTCGCGAAGAGCCGCGTGTGACGAACGCACCTTTCGTCGCGTGTGTCGCCGGTATCGTCCTGTAAGCGATTCCGTCGCCGTCGATGTCCAAATAGCGACCGTATTTTCCACGAAACATTTCGGCCGGAACGCGGACGCCCTCGTCCGCATTGAGCGGGGCTTCATCGCTCAGATTCACATCGGTAGTTTCAACGCTACCGCTGCTTGAGACGCCGTTCCCGTTGTCTGGCTGCGTCGCGGCATTTGCGGACGAGGGCGTCCGCGTTCCGTAGATCGCGTCGAGTTGCTCTGAAGTCAATACCTTTCCGCGATCGTATTGTCGCGAATCGTCCCAGACAAGTTCGTCGGTGATGTGGTCGTTCATGCCGAGGTCGAGGTCGGTCATTACGATGACGGGCGTTTGAAGGCGTTCGGTCAGGTCAAAGGCGTCGGCCGTCATCTCGAAACACTCCTTCGGCGAAGCAGGAAACAGCAGCGGATGCTTTGTATCGCCGTGCGAAGCGTATGCCGCGAGTAGAATATCAGACTGTTGCGTCCGAGTCGGCATTCCGGTCGAAGGGCCGGTTCGCTGGACGTCGATCAGGACGGTTGGCACTTCGGCGAAGTAGCCGAGGCCAAGGAACTCATTCATCAGCGAGACGCCCGGGCCGCTTGTCGCGGTGAACGCGCGCGCGCCGTTCCACGAGGCTCCCATCACCATGCCGATCGCGGCGAGTTCGTCCTCGGCCTGGACGATCGCGTAGTTGTTCTTGCCGGTTTCGGGATCGACGCGGTACTTGGCGGCATATTTTGCGAACGCATCAACCACCGATGTCGAAGGCGTGATCGGGTACCACGCGGCGACGGTCGCACCGGCGTAAACCGCCCCGAGTCCACACGCGGAATTGCCGCTGAAAAGTATCTTGTCACCGAGCAATTCGCGACTCTCGAGCTTTAAGTCAAACGGACCGTCATAATTGTCGCGCACCCAGTTGATGCCGAGCTGCAAAGCCTGGAAGTTGGGCTTTATGAGCTTTTCTTTCCCCTTGAACTGCCCCTCAATAAGCCCCTCGAGAACCTTAAAATCCATCCCAAACAGCACCGCCAGCGCGCCAATGTACACGATATTTTTGAACAGCATACGTTGACGCGAGTCGGCATAT
Source organism: Acidobacteriota bacterium (assembly GCA_031405985.1). Taxonomy (GTDB): domain Bacteria; phylum Acidobacteriota; class Blastocatellia; order Pyrinomonadales; family Pyrinomonadaceae; genus OLB17. The sequence continues at coordinate 18,493 of JANOGL010000433.1, forward strand.
GCTCCGTTTACGAGATTCATCAGCGGGATGCCGATGTGAGCGATGTCGTCGCGCTTCATACCGGGCGGCAAGGGTTTTGACGAGTCGTAAAGAAAGTAACCGCCACTCGAAACATCGGCGTAGTCCTTTTTCATAGACTGCGGATTGACAGCGATCATCAGATCTATGCCCTCGCGACGGCCGAGATAGCCTTTCTCGCTCACACGCACCTCGTACCAAGTCGGCAGGCCCTGAATATTCGACGGAAAAATGTTCTTCGGCGTCACCGGCACGCCCATCCGAAACACCGCCTTGGTAAACAGCGCATTCGCCGACGCCGAACCCGTGCCGTTCACATTCGCAAATCTAACTACAAAATCGTTTACTTCCACGCCTTATTCTACCTTATTCTCTCGTCAAAGATGATCGGTTTCCACGGCGGCTTACACGCTCGCTTGAGCATAATCTCTGATTGACGTAAGCTCCACTGGAAACTTTTGAAGTGTCTCCTGCATGTCAATAATCACTCCCTGCGAGTAGTTGATCATCAGACCGGCGAATGACTTCTGTAATGGATCACTTGCGCTTTTTCTCTGCTCTCTGAGAGCTTCCTCCGGCACATGCTGTATGTCGAAGTCCTTCCCTTTCAGCTCTTCGAAGATCTTCACCACTTCTAAGGGACTCAACGCTTGAGGTCCCCCTAACTCGATCACGGTACTGCGAGCTTCAGTATGGTCTGATGAGGCTACAGCAAACTTGGCCACGTCTTTATAGGAAATCCAACTGATCCTGTTCTCGCCCGACCCGTAAATTTGCGCCGTAGCATTGGCGGCGTCAAAGCCTAAAGCTGGACTGAGCCAAACCTCCATAAAGAATGTTGGTTGCAAGATGGTGTGGGTGAGGCCACTGTTTTTCAGATGGTCTTCCACTGCCCGCTTAGCGTCTTGCAGTGGAAATTCAATATCAGCGTGAGGGAAAGAGACCATCACAAATCGGCTGACATTAGCAGCCTTAGCTTCATCGATCAGATTCAACTGCCCCTCGAGATCAACCGTCTGAAGAGAGTCGCCCTCCTGCCTGGAGAACGTAGACGACGCCGTGGAGATAACCTCACTTACTCCGCGGCACGCAGCGTCAATGGAGGATCGATCCTTCAAATCCCCTACTGCGATGTCAACATTGAGGTTTTCGAGCTCCTTTACTTTTTTTTGATCCGACGTCGATCTCACAAGAGCTCTTACAGGCTTGCCCTCGCCCGCAAGTAACCGACAGATTTCGCTTCCCAGTACACCTGTTGCTCCAACGACAAGATACATGATCAACCTCCTAAAGGAATATATACAAAGCAGTCCCGTCTGTACCAAATCAGACTTTTCTATTCGCGACTCCGTAATATCTTTTCCATCCTTTTGCCTTTTGCTAGTTCGTCGATTAGTTTATCGAGCCAGCGGATTTTTTGCATTAGCGAGTCTTCGATGTCTTCGACGCGGATGCCGCAGACGAAGCCTTTGATCAGCAGGGCGTTCGGGTTGAGCCGTGGGGCCCGTGTCAGAACCGCGAGCGGTTCAACCTTGACCTTGAACCACCGCTTTCTTCGTATCCAGAATTCCCGTTAATAACAATAAAACGAGCATGATCACAAAACTTCCGCCAAAGGTGATAATTTCATTGAATGAGCCTACGAATGCGGTTGATGGATCTATAAGCTGGTATCTCTCGAGAATTGCACCGACCACGATACTAGAAGCCGGCATTATACCGGTCACCAGCAGTGGCCAATTGTTCCTTCGGTCTTTGAGGAAAAAGAGGATCCCGATAATAAGGCGAATAACTAGACCAGTTATCGCGGCGTATGCAAATCGGTAAAAGGTTTCCGGGCCTTCGATCTTGAACTGAGGAACAAACGCGAGAAGCGAGAAAAACAGAGCAACCCCCGCGAATGCCAGCACCGTGCTCAAAAGAAACGCTCCATGCAAGGCTCTTCTTTTCCTTACAACGAATGCAAGCAGGATCAAGACCGCCAATTCAAACGTCCCCATCACGTTCTGTACAAACAAAGGGTCGCCGCGACCAGAGATCACGCCCTTATTGGCTGAATGAATCGTCATTACCGCCGTAGTCGCCACGAGCAAAGGCCCAAAGAATAAAATCAAGAGCCCGATCCTCTTATGACTTAAGAATTGCTTCTTTCCGATCAGGTTGAGTTGAAGGAGCAGCAAGATCAACCAGACAAAGACCGTGATGATGTGGAAATAATGGTACGCACTGGGTTTTGCCTCGGGACCTAAAAAGATATTCCAAAAGCCGGTAATGCTCAAAGCCATCGCACCGATTATGAGCAGGTACTCAAATCTGTATTTCTTAAGATTCGTCATTTTTTGAATACTCTAACCCCGCAAAACTCATCGCAAACCCTTAATCGTAATTGTTCATTTCACTCTTAAGTCCACAACCGGGATCTATTCAATAGCGTCGGGAGCATCCCGACGATAATGTTCGCGATATGTCCGCGTCCCTGAAAAGGACAAACTAATCCCAAACGTATTTCTCGTCAAAATCTATTTTGTACTTGCGATAAAATCCGCGCATTTCGTCTTCGAAAATGCGGTTCTTATGATGCTCTTTTTGATTCGCGATGTATCTTTGCACTATCGGCAATTGCGTATGACCAACAGAAAATGCAGAGTAACCGTCTTGCCATGCGAATTTCGAAAACTTCACGCCTTGCGTCTTGATCCACTTAGAACTGTCGCGTTTTACAGCTCCAACGAGGTCGGGAACGAGCTGATTTTTGCTCATCGAGACCAACAAATGGTCGTGATTCCATGTGCCGTCAGCGGCAATCAGTTTTCCGTCAAAATTCCTCACGATGCCGCCCATGTACGCGAAAAGATCATGTTCTATCTCAGGATCGATCATAGCGACACGGTTCTTTGTGGAAAAAACAATGTGCAGATAACAACTGAATAGTGTCTGTGACATGGTCTGTTTGTCCCTGAAAGGGACTGATCTAATAGCGTCGGGTGCAACCCGACGATACGGATAAACGATCTGTTCCGTCCCTGTAAGGGGCGAATTCGTTGGGTTGTCCGTGCGTCCCTTTCAGGGACGGTTATCCTAAAATCCATCTCGTTCGTCGGGATTCTCCCGACGCTATTGAATTTGTCCCCTTCGGGGACGGTCTAGTTTGCTTCGACCGGCCCTTTTTTCGAATAATGCCGGACTTTTGTGCTTCGGATCGAATTTTATGCCCTTCGTGAGCGATCGTTAGCGCTTCGCGAAGGACTCTTTGTGCTTCGGACGCGATTCTTTACGCTTCGCGTCAATATTTGAGCCTAATCCTTCAATTCTATTTGCGTTTCCAAGTCAACAGTTGTGTTCGCGTTAATGTCCCGAACCTGCGCTTTGATCTTGTACTGTCCCGTCGGCTGCCCTTTCTGAAACTGAAAAGCAAGGATCGCCCTACCTAGCTGTATGTTAGGTTTCGGAGGGGGCGCCTCTTTCCATAACGGTTGTTTTAATCGCTCAACAAAAAGACTGCCGTCAGGTTTATAAATCGTGTAGTCGACTTCCGAATCACTCCTCGAGCAGCGCGGCGCCTACGCCCACGAGCCGGTCGCACTCGCGCTTGATGGCATCGGCGTCGTCCAGCGCAGCACGCGCCACGCGCGGCGTGTGACAGCGCTGGCAGATCAC
>JANOGL010000467.1:0-4747 GCA_031405985.1 Acidobacteriota bacterium
CGAATAGCGACAGCGTGTCAGTAGCCCGCACGTTAGTAAGGGCTCCGTTAAGCTACAGACGACTTAAAAACCAATAAAGCCGGAAGCAAGAACTTCCGGCTTTATTTTTTGTGTGCCTATACAGTTATTAAACAGGCGGAGAATGAAAAAAGAACGCGGCATTTCACCGCGTTCCAAGACTAAACAATTAGCGACAGATATTAGAAAACCAATCTGCCACCGATAATGATGCTGCGATTGCCGCCGTTCGTCGCCCACTGGTTTAGGAAACTGGCTGCATTGCGTCGTCCTTCTGGAACACCGAAGTTGCGATGATTGATCACATTGAACATATCAACTCTTATTTGGAATCGCACAGTTTCTGCCAACTGTGTGTTTTTGATAATTCCAAAGTCAATATTTTCAATATCATCCGCGCGAAGTATGTTTCGCCCTGCTGTGCCAGTTCTCTGAGCGGCCGAAATAGCCGGAAAAAGCGCCTGCAAGCCAGCAGTAGTTCCGCCTGCAGCTTGAAGGAGTTGAAGTATCGACATTCCGGAAACATTCAGGCTGGTATTTACATTTGGCCGAACGGCGTTCCCGACCAAGCCGTCTATTCCATTCAAAACTCCGGCCGGATCCGCGCCATTAAGAACAGTGAATGGAGCTCCGCTTTGAAATGTAAAGGACGAATTTATCTGCCAGCCACCAAGCAATTTACCTGTAAAACCATTTTGCCGGGTAAAGAACGGAAATTGATATACAAAATTTCCAGTGATGCGATGCGGCCGGTCAAAAGAAGACCGTGCTCGGTCGGACTTCAAATTAAACGAATCTTGCGAAACAGCGACTTCTGCTCCTGACGGATTGAAGATCTCCGAAGCGGTATCGATGAACGAGCTCCATGTGTAGTGGAGACCGGCGCTGAAATTTCTGCTCAAACGCTTCTCGAAACTGGTTTGCATCGAATGATAAATCGAGTCGGCTGCATTTGCACGCAAGCGAATAACTCCGGCAGTTGGATCAACTCTGCACGAATCATTGGGATTTGTCACAAAAGACGTGCAAGTGGCTAACGTAACGTTCTGCCGTCTCGGATTGCCGTCGATGGTTTGGAAAAGACCGGTTCCTCTTGTTCCAATATAACCGATCTTAAAGACTGTATTTGCAGTTAGAGCGCGTTGAAGTTCAAACGAGAACTGATCCGAGGCAGGTGCGCGAAAATCGTCAGCCACAACGGTTCTTGTCAATCGGTTTGGATTTGTCAGACTTGGCGTAAAATTCGTAATCGCTGCAAATGCTCCGGCAGCCGGAACATTACCTGCGTTCACAAACGGGAACGAACTAAACACGTTCAAGTTAATGTTGATGAAGTTTGCGTCATAGGATCGGGTATAGCCGCCGCGTAAAACCAATTTATCTCCACCGGTTAAGAATCCCATAATGCCTGAATCTGAAAAACGAGGATTCCAGTTAAATCCTATTCTGGGCATAAAGTTGTTTGTGTCTTCTTTTGGTCTTGGGGTGAACACGCTGTTGCCATTATTTGGCAGAACACGTTTTTCCAAGTCATAAAGATAAGCAAACGAATTGCCCGGCCGTTCGTACCTAACGCCATAGGTCAGCGTAAGGTTTGGCCGTATCTTCCACTCGTCCTGAGCGTAGAAGTAAATTTCATTCCAATAGTAAAAGCCGATAATGTCTCCACCTGGAATCGGACGATTTACGGTTGCAGCAAGGCCGGCAAAATCATCGACAAAATTCTGCAATGTCGAATATGCCAAACGTCCACGAACCGTCGGAAAGAAAAAGCTCTTGACCTCGAGTTTTCTCCAATCGACTCCAAATTTGAGGGCATGATTTCCTGTCAAATACGAAAGGCTATTCGTGATCTGATAGGTGTTGTTAATACGAAACTGTGGCAGATTGACAGCCAATCCGATGGCAGTCCTGTTCGCCGCAGCATTGAATCCCGTCAAGCCCAACTGAGAAATTTCGATAGATGGGATCGTTTCCGATGCAGGGTCGGAAGCATTTGTGATCGAATCGAATCGGCTGTATGCAAGGCGAAGCTCATTCGTCATTCTCGACGACAAAGTGCTGTTGAGAACGAATGTTGTAGCATTGGTTTTCGTTTTGTTCTGTGTTGTCAAGCCTGCGGGGGTTACCTGACCTGTTCCGGCCGTATCATTTTTATCCCATCGAACACGTCCATAAATATAATGGTTGTTGTTTATTTTGTGATCGATTCTAAAGGAACCCTGATGATCGTTGAATGTAAGTGCTGAAGAGCCTGTTAAGTTGCCAAGTGGAACGGTGTATGCTGTTCCGGCTAGCGTAAAGTTCGCGCTAGTCCCATTAGGCGTACCGGCGGGGACAAATCTCAAAAGAGCTTGAACCTGAGGCCTGCCACCAGCGGCTGCCTGAAGCACTTGACGACCGGTTTCGGTTGGCGCTCCATTAAGAGTAAATCCTGATCCAAGGGCGCGTATTGTCCAACGTTGAAAATCAAAGAAGAAAAATGTCCGGTCTTTTCCGTTTCTGATATACGGCGTGCCTTCTCCAAACCACGGCAGGTGAAGCGGTCCGCCAATCGTGAAGCCGAGTTGATTTTCCAAGCGGAACGGAGCGTCCTTACGAGATGGATCGATAGCATTTGCGTTACAGAATCCGGCGGCTTTATCTTGATTGTTACAAGCATTCAATTTCTTACTGTTGTGAAACCAAAATACAGAGCCGTGAAAATCGTTCGTTCCGGATTTGCCGACGAAATTTACAACCGAGCTTGAATTACGTCCATTTTCCGCCAAAAACTGATTAGTCACGATGCGGACTTCTTGAATCGCGTCCGGATTGTTCAGGGCAATCTGTCCACCGGAAACGCTCGGATCGTTGATGTCCTGACCGTCCAACATAAAGTTGTTCGATCGAAGACGGCCACCGTTTGCCGAAAAGCTGATTCCATTTGCAAATCCCGTTTGTCCGCTTCCTAACTGACTAACGCCGGGGACGGAGAGCAGAACGCTAAAAACATTTCGGTTAGTCGAAATCGGAAGTTCCGAAAGACGTCTGCCGTCAAAACGAGTGCTAACCTCAGCAGTCGATGTGTTGAGCACAGAGGCGTCAGAGGTTACGTTAACAACTTCCTCAATATTGCCCGTTTTCAAAGCGGCCTCGATAACGGCGTCTTGGTTGACCACCAAAACAATGCCATCACGGACATACTTGGCGAAGTTTGTTGCTTCGACGGTCAGTCTATATGAGCCAACCGGAAGATTAACAAAGCGAAAACGCCCTTCACCATCTGTTTGCGCATTACGCGTCAGCCCAGTCTCGACATTGCGCGCCGTAACGGTAGCTCCAGAAATAACAGCCTGTTTCTCGTCAGTCACCGTACCGGACAAAGTTGCGGTAGTTGATTGAGCCATGGTTACGCCAATAATGCTCAATAAAAATGTGATTACTAAAAAGAATTGAAACTTCTTCATCGCCAGAATCTCCTTTGTATTTTTGAAAATTGTACCTGTGGTAAACGTTACCATACAATAGGGCAAATGCCGTGCCATTCTGGGCGAACTCTTAAGTGACTTATTTTCAACGTATAAAAACTTAGTAGAAGCATAAATTGTCCAAAATGTTGGATTTTATTCAAAAATCAGTTGGTTCCAGTTGTTAGGGGTTTCTAGTTAACGGGCGTAAAATCTTCTTCGACGCGGTCGTGCAGTTGGGCGGCGAGTAGTTTGCGATCGGAGTTTGTGACCGGTGCGTCACCGAAAGTTATGATCGCGGTGTAGCTGCGAAGTTTCAGCAACTGCCACAGATGTTCGACGAAGCCGATGTTTTCGCCCCAACAAACTATTTTTGACGCAGCGGGTTCGCCTTCGGGCGTTGTGTAAGTTATCGCGGCGTAACTCACGGGCGACGCGCGCCTGGCGGCGAATTCGAGAAATGACGAATTGAACGGCAGCACTTCTTTGCCCGCTGTGCTCGTGCCTTCGGGAAAGACGATCACGCCTTCGCCGGCGTCGAGCCGTTCGACGATCAGTTCGCCGGCACGCGGAATGTCGCGGCGATTCTTGCGGTCGATAAAGATCGTGCCCATATCGCGACAGATTCGCCCGGCGAGAAACCAGCCTTCAACTTCGGCCTTTGCAACGAACACGCCTTTCGCCGCGGTACGAATTGCAGCGATGTCGGTATAGCTGAGATGATTTGTGACGAGGAAAAACGGCGGCTCAGGCGGCTCTCCATTAACCACTATATTCATTTTTGAAATGCTGACAAAGCTCCTCGCCCACGCTTCGAAGATCGTCTGCCTCCAGCGAATTTTGTCGCGAACAAAAACGCGTGCGACAAACCAAAACGAATAGAGCCCGAGTGTCGCGGAGACAAATTTTACAAATCGTATTGATGTTATGAGAGTTCTCACTTACTGATCTTCCTTATCTTGTTTTTTGAAATTGTATCGCAGCAAAAACCGCATCGGCAACGGTTTATTTCTGCGCATCGCGGGCCGCCAATTCATCGCACGCACAGCTTTTTCTACAGTTTCGTCTAAGCCAAAACCCGCCCAGCGAACGATCTCCGTCCTTGTGATCGCACCGTTCGCGTCTGCATCGACAAGTATCTCAACCGTTGCAGTGACGCCATAAAGAGCGGCTTCTGTCGTGTATTCTGGCTTGGTGCGTCGATAGGGAACCGGCGCCTTAAAATCTTTCGCAAGCGGCGAATCCGTATCCGGAACTTCTTCGATCGAAGGCTCAAGCGG
>JANOGL010000002.1:0-5811 GCA_031405985.1 Acidobacteriota bacterium
GGCGGTCGAGCCGTCAGGCAAAACGGCGGGCGTCAATTACTCGCTCTACGTGCCGAGCAACGCTTACGGACAAGACACGCCCGCGCAAAAGGGCGAGTCGCGCTCGATCGGCCTGGCGCAGTTTGCACAGCGGATTGATCCTAAACAGACATTTGGCGTGACGTTTGAAGGCTATATCAATATCGCGTCCGATGAAGTTTACGAGTTTCAGGTCGACTCGACCTGGAACCGCAGCCTCACCATCGACGGCTTTGAGCTGATCGACGAAGCCGGAACGAAAGACCGCGCGGTAAAGTCAGCCGTGATCCCGCTCAAAGCCGGTTGGCACAAAATAACCGTCCACTACGACCACACCGAAGGCGACATGTTCTTCCGCCTCCGCTACGGCATCAAAGGACAAGGCCTAAGACAGATCGGCGGCGGAGAGTTGGTTCATTGAAGGCAAAAGTAAAAAGGCAAAAGGCAAAAAATGAATAGATCTATTTCCTCTGCGTCTCTGCGTCTCTGCGGTTTGTTACTGTTCACTGTTCACTGTTCACTATTAACTGCTAGCGCTCAAACGCGCGACTTCACCCGCCACGTCAACCCCTTCATCGGCACCGGCGGTCACGGGCATACTTTTCCCGGTGCGACGATGCCCTTTGGCATGGTCCAACTCTCGCCCGACACCCGCATCGACAACTGGGACGGCTCATCCGGCTATCACTACTCGGACGACATCATCTACGGCTTTTCGCACACGCATCTGAGCGGCACGGGCATTCCGGACGGGTGCGATATTTTATTCATGCCTACTGTCAGTACGAACGAAAACTTCGGGCTTGACGCTATGAGTACCTATAAGGGGTTTCCTTCCAGTTTTTCGCACGCCGACGAAAAGGCAGAACCTGGCTACTATTCTGTGAAAATCAACGACAAAAAGCTACTTGCCGAGCTAACGGCGACGACGCGCGTCGGTCTTCATCGATATACATTTTCTACGTCTAAGAATGCTGGAATTTTTCTTGACTTGCTTTGGCGGGACAAAACGCTGGATGCTGATATTAAAGTCATAAACAGGCACAGAATTGAAGGATTTCGGCGATCTTCGTCTTGGGCAAAGGATCAGGTCGTTTATTTCGTAGCAGAGTTTTCAAAGAATTTTATAGCGGCGGACCCAACTGGTCGCGGTGACGATCCAAAATGGTCACGATTCTTTCGATTCCAGACCAGATCTGGAGAACAGATATTATTGAAAGTTGCTCTATCGCCGGTCTCGATCGAAGGCGCACGGAAGAACCTCGAGGCCGAGATGCCGGGTTGGGATTTTGAGAAGGTGCGTGCCGACGCAAAAGCGGCGTGGAACAAAGAGCTGAACAAGATCGAGGTTTTCGGCGGGACGCCGGAGCAGACGACGAACTTCTACACGGCGCTTTATCACACGATGATTCATCCGAGCGTTTTTAGTGACGTTGACGGACGTTATCGCAGGCATGATGGGAAGATTCATGAACTGCGACGGAACGCGGACGCCCTCGTCCGCAATGAGGGCGAAGCCCGAAAAAACCCGTATGCCGGAGGAACCGGCGTTGGCGGACGAGGGCGTCCGCGTTCCAATCCTGAGCAATACACCGTCTTCTCGCTTTGGGACACGTTCCGGGCGGCGCATCCGCTTTACACGATCATCGACCAGCGGCGAACGGTCGATTTTATCAACACCTTTATTCGGCAATACGAGCAGGGCGGGCGGCTGCCGGTTTGGGAGCTGTGGGGCGAGGAAACCGATACGATGATCGGGTATCACGCGGTTTCGGTCATCGCCGACGCGATGGCAAAGGGTATCAAGGGTTTCGATTACGAGAAAGCCTACGCCGCCGCGAAACACTCCGCGGAACTCGACCACTTCGGCCTCGCCGCCTACAAAAAACGCGGCTACATCTCGATGGAGGACGAGAACGAATCGGTTTCAAAAACGCTGGAATATGCCTACAACGACTGGTGCATCGCCCGAATGGCGCAAATCATGCAGACGGATTTCGGCTATTTGCGACGAACGGAAAGAGGAACGTACAAGGTCGAGCACTACAACGATGAATACAAAAAAGATTTTGAACTATACTCTCGCCGGGCCCGGTATTTCGAAAACCTCTTCGATCCGAAAACTGGTTTCTTCCGACCTAAAAAGAACGGCGGTTTTGTCGAGCCGTTTGCGCCGAACGAAGTGACGTTTGGTTTTACCGAAGGCAACTCATGGCAATACTCGTTCTTTGTCCCACACGATGTCACGCGGTTGATGGAGTTGATGGGCGGCCGCGAAAAGTTTGTCGCCAAACTCGATGAGCTTTTTACCACAAATCAAAAACTCGCAGGCCGCGAGCAGGCCGATCTTACGGGCTTGATCGGCCAGTATGCCCACGGCAACGAGCCTTCCCATCATATTCCGTATCTCTATAACTACGCCGGTCAGTCATGGAAAACTCAGAAATATGTTCGCAAGATTATGGATGAGTTTTATAAAAATACGCCTGACGGCTTGATAGGTAACGAAGACTGCGGCCAAATGTCGGCCTGGTACGTTTTAAGCGCGAGCGGCATTTATCCCGTGAATCCCGGCGACGGCATTTACGCATTCGGCACGCCGCTGTTTCCGGAAGTGAAATACAATCTCGAAAACGGAAAAACTTTCACGATCAGGGCAAAAGACGTTTCCGACAAGAACATCTACATCGGATCCGCGCGGCTGAACGGCGCTCCATATACAAAAGCGTTCATTACGCACGAGGATTTGATGAACGGCGGGGTGTTCGAATTTGATATGGTCAATACGCCGAACATTTTCACTTTCAGTAGATTTCCCGAGTCTAAGAATGACGATAAGACGTTGCCAGTCCCGGCGATTCGCTTTGGGAAGACAACTGAAGAGGGCACCGAGGTTTTTTTCGATCGCATCGACCCGATGAATGGGATCTTCTTTACCTCCGACGGCAGTGATCCGCGCAAAAACGGAAAGCCAAACTTCGGACTTCCGCACGTAAAGGCGCCGGCAACGATAAGGGCTTTTGCCGTTGATGATCGAGGTGTTCTTAGCATGACCGTTGAAGCGTTTCTACATAAACTTCCGAACGACTGGACAGTGCGCGTCATCTCGCCGTACAGCACGCAATACACCGGCGGCGGCGATAACGCGATCGTAGACGGCATTCGCCGCACCGTGAATTTTGCGAGCGGCGAGTGGCAGGGCATTCAGGGCAAGCCGTACGAGGCGGTTGTTGATCTGCAGAGAGAAACGGAGATCAAAAGCGTCGGCGGGAGCTTCCTGCAGGTAGCGAGCCCATGGATTTGGATGCCCGACCGCATAGAGTTTGAAACATCGATGGACGGCGTGCATTTTACGCGAGTCGCCGAGATCAAACCGGCGTTTCCGGTGCGCGAGATGACGCCGACGATTAGGGAGTATCGACAGCCGATCAAGCCGACAAAGGCTCGTTACGTGCGACTACGCGCATTCAACTTCGGCAAGATCCCGGCGTGGCATCTTGGCGCGGGTGGCGATCCGTGGATATTCATCGACGAAATTTTTATCGACTGAATTCGACGTTCGAAGCGTCTAACTAACGTGCGGACGGGCGAGTCCGCCAGCTAAAGAGGTTTTATGGACAGACGATTTTTTATAAAAACCGGCGGCGTGAGTTTAGCAAGTTTTGGCTTTATGGCGGCGGCGCCTGAGTTTTTGCATCAGTTTGCGGCGGCGCAAAGTGCTGCAAAAGGTTACGGCAAAAAGAAGGTTTTGGTCACGATCTTTCAGCGCGGAGCGGTTGACGGGCTGAACATGCTCGTGCCGCACGGCGAGAGCGAGTATTACAATCTTCGCCCGACGATCGCGGTGGCAAAGCCCGGCAAGACTGACGGCGCGACAAATCTTGACGGCACATTTGGCCTGCATCCGGCGATGACCGCGTTCGAACCGTTGTGGAAGAGCGGACAACTTGCCGCGATCACGGCGGTCGGCTCGCCCGACAACACGCGTTCGCACTTTGACGCGCAGGATTATATGGAATCGGCGACGCCCGGCATCAAAGGCACCCGCGACGGCTGGCTCAATCGCGTGCTGCAGGCAAACGCGGCGAAAGATACGTCGCCATTCCAAGCCGTTTCGATGACGCAATCGCTGCCGCGAGCGCTGTACGGACGTGCGTCGTCGGTCGCGATGACGAATCTCGCAGATTTTTCGATAAAGGCCGGTATCTATTCACAAAATATGAAGGGCGGATTTGAGGGAATCTATCAGCAAGACGCGAAGGACACGCTCGGTGAGACTGGCAAAGAAACTTTCGAGGCGGTCAATTTTCTAAAAACTGCAAATCCTTCACAATACAAACCTGAGAACGGCGCAGTTTATCCGGCGACGCAGTTAGGCCGTTCGATGCAGCAGATCGCGCAGCTTATAAAAGCGGGCGTCGGTCTCGAAGTCGCGTTCACCGACACCGGCAACGACATCCGCTGGGACACGCACACGAACCAAGGCGGCGGACGCGGCCAGCTCGCAAATTTCTTACGTACTTTTTCACAGGCGATCGCGGCGTTCTCGACCGATCTTGGCAAACGGATGGACGACGTGCTTGTGCTGACGATGAGCGAATTCGGCCGCACGGCTCGCGAAAACGGCAGCCGCGGCACCGATCACGGCCATGCGAACACGATGTTTGTCGTCGGCAATGGAGTTCGGGGTGGCAAGGTTTACGGCGACTTTCGCGGTCTAAAATCCGACAAACTCTACGAAGGCCGCGACCTCGACGTCACGACCGACTTCCGCGATGTCTTTGCCGAAGCCGCCTACAAACACAGCGGCGCAAAGGACCTGGCGAAGATATTTCCGAATTACTCGGCCACGAAGGAGAAATTCCGTGGATACTTGAGTTAACGGCGATAAATCTCCCGTCTGTGACCAATTTTTATCACTAAAACAATCAGTTGTTCGTTGCGTATTTCATATATGACTCGATAATCTCCCAACCGTATGCGGTAAAGGTTGTCGGCGCCTTTAAGTTTTTTGACCTTTAATAATTCTGAAAAGGGATTTTGGGCGAGCAGACTCAGGGCTTCCGCCGTTTTTACCTGTAATTTGGTGGCCAATCGGTCAAACTCTTTTTGAGCGCTCTTGACGAACTCGACTTTATACGCCGCCATCAATGTTTACCGTTTTCAAGACCCGCTAAAACTTCCTCTAAAGAAACAGTTTCCTCATTGCGCCTGGCATGGTAAGCCTCAAGATCGATCTCATCCTCTAATTGCTCGACCAGAGCTTGTTCGATCAAATAGCGCAACTTGATCCCTCGTCTTTTGCAAAAACTGACAAGCGCATCTTTAACCCGGGCATCGATAATAGTCGAGAGTGTGGCGGTTTCATTCATAGTAATGAATTATAATGAAAATAAATGAAAAAACAATAGAAAAGATTGTTAGCGTATATACTAGACTAAATAGAAATGGACAGAACCGAACTTCTTGAAAAAACCGGACAAAGCGAATTGCTGCAATTTCTCGGCGTTAAGATCGAGGTCGCCGAGGCGGAACGTGTAATCCTCACGATGGAGGTCACGCCGCGGGTTCATCAGTATCTTGGCATTATGAACGGCGGTGTTTCGCTGTATTTGGCTGAGACGGCAGCGTCTATCGGCGTTGTTGCCGGCACCGATCTTGAAAAAGTTTCGCCGGTTGGTATAGAGATAAATGCAAATCACCTGCGCGCGGTGAGCAAGGGCATTCTCACAGTCGAGGCAAAACCTATCTATCCGGGACGCACAATGAGCGTTTGGGGCATCGATATCACAA